>CAYSOD010000333.1:0-4793 GCA_964432385.1 uncultured Rubrivivax sp. | reverse complement strand
GGGCAGAAGCCTTTCTTCACCCTCCCGGTGTTCACCTGGTACGCGGGCGGCATGTCGGCCATCTCCCAGCGCCAGTACATCGACTCAGCGCAGCGCTTTGACGACGCGCCCCGGCTGGATCAACGGTGGCAAGAGGCGCTGGACCTGCTGGACGCCCTGGCCAACGACCCGGCCTTGAATTTCTTGATGACCCTGCAGCGCGGAGACATCCAGCTCGTGCACAACCACACCCTGTTGCACGACCGCACGGCCTTCGAGAACTGGCCGGAGCCCGAGCGGCAGCGTCACCTGCTGCGCCTGTGGCTCGCCCCTGCCGATGCGCGGCCCTTACCTGAAGTGTTTGCGCAGCGCTTTGGCAGCGTGGTGCCAGGTGAACGCGGGGGCGTGGGTGCGGTGACCCGGCAAATGCAACCCTGACCTGGCTAGAGAGTCCGACCATGGCGGCAGAAGACAAGCCTGAGCCTGAGGGCACGCCCGATCCGGCTGACCCTTCAGCCGATGCCGCCGCTCCCGCCCCGCCCGCAGCAGACAGCGCAATTGCCGGCGGTGGCGACGCACCGCTGAGCCCGGAGGAGCTGGCCGCCAAGGAGGCAGCCGAGCGGGAGTCAGCTGAACGCGAGGCCGCGCTCAACCGGTTGATGCTGCGCATCAGCAAGAACTCGAACTTTCCGAGCCTGAAAGAGTCCATCCGCTCGATACAGAAAGTGGCACGTTCCGACACGGCGCACCGCCGCGTCTTCGCCGACCATCTGCTGGACGACGTGGCGTTGACCGCCAAGCTGCTGCGACTGATCAACGCGGCCTACTACAGCTCGGTGGGTGCGGGCTCCATCACCAGCATCGACCGCGCCCTGTCTCTGATGGGTTTTCAGGCCGTGGGCATGCTGGCAGGCTCGCTCATGTTGTTCGAGAAGATGCCCAAGGGGCCAGGGTCCGAAAGCGTCAAGCGAACCTTCAACCGGGCCTTGCTGTCGGGCCTGCTGGCGCAGGAGTTCTGCCACTCCACCCGTCACTTCGAGGGCGCCTACCTCACGGCACTTTTCATGAACCTGGGCCAGATGCTGGTGGAAATGCATTTCCCGGAAGATGCCCAGGAGTTGCGCCAGCAGATGGACGACTGGGCCGCCGAGCACCCGGGTGCAGATGACGCCAGCGCGCATGAAGCCCTGCAACGACTGTCCCGCCAGCTCATGGGTCTGAGCTGCGAGGACATCGGCATCGAGGTCGCACGGCAGTGGGGCTGGCCCGATGATCTGACCCAGGGCCTGCGCCGGCACTACCCCGCCGACAACGAGCAGGCCGCCTCGCGGGAAGAGTACATGCGGGTGTTGTGCACGGCGGCCACCGAGCTGTCCGGCCGCCTGCACGAGCTGCCCAAGACCCGCAATGAAGACCAGCGCAAGGAGGACGTGAGCCGCTGCCTGCGGGCCTTTGCGCGGCTGTACGCGGGCCCGCTGTCGCTGGACGCCGAAGCGTTACCTGAGACGGGCGTGAACAGTCTGCAACGCTGGGAAAGCCTCAGCGAGACACTGGGGTTCACCGACCCACCCGTCAAGGGCAAGGCGGCGACGGGCGTCACGCGCAAGCCTCCCGCGCAGGCCTCCCGCACGCCGGCCGCAGACGACCGACACGCGAACAAACCCAAGCCGACAGCACCCGCAAACCAGACGTCCAAGACAGGCCAGGACACACCGGCCACCTCTGCCCCCTCCCGGCCACCGCCTCCACCTGCCACCTCGGTTCGTCAAGACCCCAGGGCGAAGGAAAGGATGACCCAGGGCCTGTCGCAAGCGCTGTCCGAGGTCAGCAATTGGGCGCTTGGCGAGATGCCCCTGGACGCGATGCTGGACCGCACCGCCCAACTGCTGCTGGAGTCCCTGGGCGCGCAGCGTGTGGTCATCGCATTGAGGCAAGGGCCCCATGGCGCCTTGGTGGGGCGCCAGGGCAAGGGCGTACGGGCCGGCTCGGTGGTCAATAGCTTTGTGGTGCCGCTTCAGCCCCCACAGGACGTTTTCGGCATCCTGTGCACCCACGGGCGCGACACCCTGATCTCCGACACCCGGGACCCCGTGGTGTGGGCCCGTCTGCCTGTCTGGTTCCAGAAGGATGTCCAGGCGGGGACCTTTCTGCTGCTGCCCATGGCTTTGTCCGGCAAGCCCATGGGGCTGCTCTACGCCGACAAGGAAGCAGCCGCGTCCTTGAGTCTGACGGACCAGGACCTCACCCTGCTCAAAGCCTTGCGAAACCAGTTGGTGATGGCCGTTCGCCTCAGGTCCTCACAGCCTCCAGCCTGACTTCACCGGCACCTTGCGGCGGCTCAAGCGCAGGGCCCCGCGGCTGCGCAGACTGAGGGGTCACAGCGTCACAGCGCCACTGCGGACCCACCTCATGCAACTGCCCCTGCAGATCGTCTTCCATCAACTCGATCCCTGGCCGGGCGCCGAGGCCGTGCTGCGCGAACGGGCGCAGCGGCTGGAGCGCTTCTGCCCGGACATCATGTCGTGCCGCATCGTGGTCGAGGAGACCCAGAAGCACCAACAGCTCGGGCGGCCGGTGGCCGTTCGAGTGGAGGTGCGGGTGCCCGGCCACGACCTGAGCGTGAACCGCCAGCATGACACTGACTTCAAGGTCGCGGCCCGCGAAGCCTTCGAGGCCATGACGCGCCAGCTCGAAGACTTGGGACGCCGCCGCCGCGAGCAAGGCTGGGAACACGGCGCGAGCCGCGCGGGCGTGGTGCTGGCCGACAAGGAGAACGCCGCGTGAAGCACGTTCACACCCCGCCGCCGCCGGCGATTGAAGATGTGGTCGACGAGCGTCTGGCCCGCGTGATAGAGCATCCTGACGGCTGGTACTGGGTGGCGCCTGACGGGCACCAGCAGTTCGGTCCCTTCGAGAGCATGGAGGCCGTGCTGGCCGACATGGACATCGCCGACGCCGGCCCGGACACCGGCCAGACCCTGGGCGAGACCGAGCGCGTGCTGGGCCTGGCCGATTGGATCGACCCGGAGACCGGCACGCTGGCCGAGGACACCCCTTTGCGCCTGGAAGATCACTGAAGGCGTCAGCCCGCGCAGCAACTGTCAAGAGCCTGTCAAAAGCCCCCAGGCAGGCACCCAGGAGCCGCTAGGATGGCCCCATGGTCCCCTGGATTGAGGCCGACGAGCCCCTGCCCTGCACCTCCCTGGCCCTGGGCCCCGACAGCGACGCCCCCGGCCTGCTGGCCGCTGGGCGCGACCTGTCCAACGCGCGCCTCGAAGAGGCTTACCGCCGAGGCATCTTCCCCTGGTTCAGCGCGGGCCAGCCGGTGCTGTGGTGGTCACCCTCGCCCCGTATGGTGCTACCAGTGCAAGACTTCAAGGTCTCGCGCTCGCTGCGCAAGACCCTGCGGCGCTTCATCGCCACGCCGGGCTGCGAGGTCCGCGTCGACACGGCCTTTGAGCGCGCGATCCAGGCCTGCTCGAGCACGCCCCGCGAGGGCCAGGCGGGCACCTGGATCGTGCCAGCGATGGTGCAGGCCTATACCCAGTGGCACCGCGCAGGCTTTGTGCACAGCGTGGAGACCTGGATGGACGGTGAACTCGCGGGCGGCCTGTACTGCGTGGCCCTCGGCCGCATGGTCTTTGGCGAGTCCATGTTCTCGCACCGCACCGATGCCTCCAAGATCGCGCTGGCCGCCCTGGTGGCGCTGTGCCGCGCCCAAGGCGTGAGCCTGATCGACTGTCAGCAGAACACGCAGCACCTGGCCAGCCTGGGAGCGCACGAGATCTCGCGCGCCGACTTCGAAACCCATCTTGCGCAGGCCGCCAACCTGCCCGCTGTCGACGATTGGTTCTATCATCGTTCGCATTGGGCACAGTTGCCGGCACTGGACAGCACTGAAGCCAACCCCGCCCCCGCCGAGACGACGTGACCCATCCCAAGGAGCTTCCGCTTTCGTCGCTGCAGTTCTATGCGACGGCGCCCTACCCCTGCAGCTACCTGCCGGGGCGGCAGGCGCGGTCGCAGGTGGCCACGCCCAGCCACCTGATCAACGCCGACGTGTACTCGGGGCTGGTGGCAGGGGGCTTCCGGCGCAGCGGCATGTTCACCTACCGGCCCTACTGCGACGGTTGCCGATCCTGCGTGCCCATGCGGGTGCCGGTGGACACCTTCCAGCCCACACGCAGCCAACGCCGGGCCTGGAAGGCCCACCAGCACCTGCAAGCTCGGGTGCTGAGGTTGGGCTTTCTGCCCGAGCACTACGCCCTGTACCTGCGCTACCAGTCGGGCCGCCACAGCGGCGGCGGCATGGACCAGGACAGCGTGGACCAGTACACCCAGTTCCTGCTGCAAAGCCGAGTGAACTCACGCCTGGTGGAGTACCGCGAGCCCGGCACGAACGGCCGACTGGGCGAACTGAAGATGGTGTCCATCCTGGACGTGCTCAACGACGGCCTGTCGGCGGTGTATACGTTCTACGACCCCGAACCCGGCCAAAGCTACGGCACCTATGGCGTGCTGTGGCAGATCGAGCAGACGCGGCAGTTGAAGCTCCCACACGTCTACCTGGGCTACTGGATCGCCGAGAGCCCCAAGATGGCCTACAAGAAGCTCTTCAAGCCGTGCCAGATGCTGGTGGACGGGCAGTGGATCGCGAGCGAGCAGTTCGAGGCGACCTCGCCTGCGACAGCTCAGCAGCCAGTCACCGACACCCGGCCGGTACCGGACCCCTTGAAGCGCTAGAAGACGGCAGGGTTGCCAGGGAAGGCTGGGGCGCGCCAGCAGGTGCAAGCCAGCGCTACACCGCCGCTATG
>CAYSOD010000332.1:0-4795 GCA_964432385.1 uncultured Rubrivivax sp. | reverse complement strand
GGGTGCCTTTGGGAGTGGCGAGAAGCGCAGGGGCGGGGTCGGCGCGCGCAGCGCGCATCCAAAACTGACTCGCCGCAGCTGTCTGAGCGCAGCGCCCTGGGGGCGCGAAGCGAGTTCTGCGGCGCGACCCTGACCTGAGCATCGCAGCGGAGTCGGCCGTCAGGCTGACCGCTCCCGCCGGCACCCCGGGCAGGCCCCCGCTGCGGCGGAGCGCACGAAACAGGAACAGACAGCGACGCCACCGCACCCCTCACTTCGGCCGCGTATCAATCACCCGCCGGGCCTTGCCCATCGAGCGCTCAATGCCATCAGGCTCCAGCACATCCACACGCGTACTGACGCCGATCAGCGTCTTGATCCGGTGTTGCAATTCACGAGAGATAGCTGTGCGGTCAACAAACGCAAATGCCGGCTGGATCTCGCAACGCACCAGCACCTCGTCCAGGTGCCCCTCGCGCGACACCACCAACTGGTAGTGGCCTGACAACTGCCCCTGCTGCAGCACCAGCTCCTCGATCTGCGTGGGGAACAGGTTGACGCCGCGGATGATCAGCATGTCATCGCTGCGGCCCACGATCTTGCCCATGCGGCGCATGCTCCGCGCCGTGGGAGGCAGCAGGCGCGTCAAGTCCCGCGTGCGGTAACGGATGACCGGCAGGGCCTCCTTGGTCAGCGTGGTGAACACCAGCTCGCCCTCGCTGCCATCCGGCAGCACCTCGCCGGTGTGCGGATCGATGATCTCGGGGTAGAAGTGGTCTTCCCAGATCACCGGGCCGTCCTTGGTCTCCACGCACTCGCTGGCCACGCCCGGGCCCATCACCTCGCTCAGGCCGTAAATGTCCACGGCGTCGATGCCGGCACTGCGCTCAATGTCGCGCCGCATCTCCTCGGTCCAGGGCTCGGCGCCGAAGATGCCCACCTTGACCGACATGGCCGACGGGTCCTTGCCCTGCCGGCGGAACTCCTCGACGATCACCTGCATGTAGCTGGGGGTGACCATGATGATGTCGGGCTTGAAGTCCTCGATCAATTGCACCTGCTTCTCGGTCTGCCCGCCCCCCATGGGGATGACCGTGCAGCCCAGCTTTTCAGCCCCGTAGTGCGCACCCAGGCCCCCCGTGAACAGCCCATAGCCGTAGGACACGTGCACCATGTCGCCGCGCCGGCCACCCGCCGCACGGATGCTGCGAGCGACCAGGTCAGCCCAGCGGTCTATATCGCCTTGGGTGTAAGCCACCACAGTGGGCTTGCCTGTGGTGCCGGAGGAGGCGTGGATGCGCACGATCTGGTCGCGCGGCACGGCAAACAGGCCAAACGGATAGTTGGCCCGCAAGTCGGCCTTGGCCGTGAAAGGGAACTTGGCCAGGTCCGCCAGCGCCTTGCAATCCGAGGGGTGCACGCCCTTGTCATCGAAGGCTTGACGGTAATGCGGCACATGGTCGTAGGCATGCTGCAGCGTCGATTGCAGGCGCTTCAGCTGCAAGGCCTGCAGCTCGTCACGGCTGGCGCGCTCGATCGGCTCGAGGTCGCCGGGGGCGGGGTGCTTCACGGGCATCGGGCGGTCTCCTGGATGCTTTTCTTCTACAGGTCAGTGGGTGTTGGCGGCAGAGGCGTCGGGTGGCAGCGGTGGCGTCGGCACGTCGGCGCAACTCAGCGCTGCTTGCCCATGGGCAGGCCTTCCACCAGCGGCTTGCCCTTCATGGTGTACGAGCGCCCCCGAAAGGCGGCGATCGGCTCACCCTTCTGATTGGTCACGCTGATGTCATACACCCCCGTGCGGCCCGACTTGCTCACCTCGACGGCACGAGCGGTCAGCAGATCTCCTAAGCGGGCGGCGGCGAGCAGGTTGACGTCGAAGCCTGAGGCCACTGTGATCTCGTTGTAGGCGTTGCAGGCGAAGGCAAACGCGCTGTCCGCGAGGGTGGTGATCAGCCCGCCGTGGCAGATGGCGTGGCCATTGAGCATGTCCTGGCGCACCGTCATGGTGGCGCTGCAGGTGCCGGGGCCCACCGACTCGATGCGGATGCCCAGAGAACGCGTCGCGTGGTCGTCCTTGAGCATGGCCTCACGCGAGGCCTCGGCGACATCCTGAGGGGTGGCGGTGGTAACGGTCATTGGACAGGCTTTGGCAGCAGGGACGATGGAGGGATAGGAGGCAGCGAGTGGCTGATCTGCAGGCGCTGCTGCCCATCGTGAGCCGCAGGCGCCCTGGATGCGAGAAGCCGGGGGCGGATTGCTCAGCGGTCGGTGAAACGCGGAGCACGCTTGTCGCGGAAGGCAGCCACACCCTCGGCAAAGTCATGCCCTCGGCCCAGCTCACCCTGCACCACGCCTTCGCGCACGAGCGCGGCGTCGAAATCCAGCGTGGTGGCCGCGTCGATGGCGCGCCGAGTCTCTGCCAGTGCGCGCGAGGGCATCCCGGCCAGACGCAGGGCCAGAGCCTGCACCTCCGCGGTGAAGCTCGCGTCTTCCACGCAACGCCAGATCAGGCCGATGCGTGCCGCCTCTTCGGCCGGCAGCTTGTCGCCCGTCATCGCCAGGCCCAGGGCCTGCGCTCGACCCACGAGGCGGGGCAGCAGCCAGGTGCCTGCGCAATCGGGCACGAGGCCAATCTTGCTGAACGCCTGGATAAAGCTGGCACTGCGCGCAGCGATCACCATGTCGCAGCACAGGGCGAGGTTGGCACCTGCTCCGGCTGCAACACCGTTCACGGCCGCCATCACGGGCACCGGCATGGAACGCACCCGATTGGCCAGTGGCCGGTAGAAGCGCTCGATCACGGATTGCACATCGGGCGGCCCGTCACGGCCCGCCATGGCCGGGTCATTGAGGTCCTGCCCTGCGCAAAAGCCGCGCCCCGCGCCAGTGATCACCACGACTCTCACTGCTGGGTCGGCCGCAGCCTCCTCCAGCGCCGGCAGCAGCAGCGCATGCATGGCTGCCGTAAAGCTGTTGAGCGCCGAAGGCCGGTTGAGCGTCAGGGTGCGCACCGGACCGTCGGCGGACACGAGCAACGGGGGAACATCAAGGTCTGCCACATCATCTCCTGCAGGCAGCTGGGCGCTTGTAGCTACCCTCGCCGGAATTCACACGAGGAATTAATCGACCGTAAGGTCGACAAATGAATCTTACGCCAGACCTCAGGCTGGTGGCAACATCCGAAGCGCGCTGGGCGCCAGCTCGTCCACGGGGGCCAGTGCAGCCACGAAACACGCCGCAGAGGCGCGCGAGCGCTACCGGCCACCCCCGACACCAAGACCCTCTTCCATCAACACCGCCATGACCTACCGCACCCTGATCCAGGCCCCTGAACTGGCCCGCCTGCTCGCAGCCTCGCCCTCCAAGGTTCTGGTGTTTGACCTTTGCTTTGACCTGACCGACCCCAGCGCAGGCCGCCGGGGCTATCTGAGCGGCCACTTGCCTGGCGCCCGCTACCTGAGCCTTGACGACGATCTGAGCGGGCCGAAGACCGGCCGCAATGGTCGCCATCCGCTGCCGGATCGGGCCAGCTTCGCCAACCGTATGGCCGCGCTGGGTGTGTCAGACGACCGACAGGTCGTCGCCTACGACCAGGCCGGCGGGATGTACGCCGCACGCCTGTGGTGGATGCTTCGCTGGTCCGGGCACGCCAACGTGGCCGTGCTGGACGGCGGCCTGCCAGGGTGGAAGGCACAGGGCCTGCCGCTGGAGACGGGAGAGCCCGGACCACTGCCGGCCGTCCCCGACTCGGCCTCGGCTGCCCTGCCCCTGCGGCCACCGCTCGCGACCACGGTTGACCGTGAGACACTTTTGTTGAACCTCTCCCAGCCCACCCGCCTGGTGGTGGACGCGCGCTCGCCCGACCGCTTCCGCGGCGAGAACGAGACGCTGGATCCGATCGGCGGGCGCATCCCGGGCGCGCGCAACCGGTTCTTCAAGGACAACCTCGGAGCTGACGGGCGGTTCAAGAGTGCTGAGACGCTACGCGCTGAGATTCAGGCTGTGACAGGAGGACGAGCACCGGCGACGCTCGTGCAGCAATGCGGCTCGGGGGTGACAGCCTGCCACAACCTGTTGGCCATGGCGCATGCCGGGCTGGACGGATCGGCGCTGTACCCGGGCTCGTGGAGCGAGTGGTCAGCCTGGCCTGACGCACCAGTGGTCACCGGCCCTGCCTGACGGCAGCGCGTTCAGTCCCCGAACCGGTCTTCCAGGTACGCGAGCAACGTGCGGATGGTCTGCGCTTCGCCGCCAACGGGCCGGCCCGGCCGGGCGGCATCGTTCCACGCAAACAGGTCGATGTGCACCCAGTCCAGGCCTTCGGGGACGAAGTCCTCGAGGAACAGAGCCGCCGTCACCGCACCGGCCATGGGGCCACGGCCGGTGTTGACGATGTCGGCGATGTCGCTCTCGATCATGGGGTGATAGCCCTTCCAAAGCGGAAGGTGCCACAGCGGGTCTTCCACCCTCAGACCCCGGTCCACCAGATCGCGCGCCAGGTCCATGCGGCGGCAGAACAGCGCCGGCAACTGCGGCCCCAGCGCCACCCGTGCAGCACCTGTCAGCGTGGCCAGGTCGATCACCAGTTCGGGGTTGCGCTCAGCGGCGTAGGCCAGCGCGTCACACAGGATCACGCGCCCCTCGGCATCGGTGTTGCCGATTTCGATATGCAGACCCTTGCGGGTCTTGATGACATCGCCAGGGCGGAAGGCGTTGCCCGACACCGCGTTCTCCACCGCCGGGATCAGCAGTTGCAGGTTCACCGGCAGCTTGAGCGCCATCACCAGGGTGGCCAGGCCGAGGGCGTTGGCCGCGC
>CAYSOD010000331.1:0-4801 GCA_964432385.1 uncultured Rubrivivax sp. | reverse complement strand
AAGCCGGGCTAGTACGGCCCTTCATCGCGCCATCTATCAGCCATGTCGGCGATGTGCGTCACCAGGCGCGCGGCGGCCTCCACCGCGTTCACGGCTTGGGGCGTGAGCGAGGAGTGCGCCGCCTTGCCCCGCACGCAACAGCGCCAGCGCTGCACGCCCTTGTGGGCGATGGCCGGCACCATGTCGGTGGGCTCGCCCACGATGCAATGGCTGGGGGCGAGGCCCGCTTCGGCCAGGTCCGCGATCATGTTTCGGGCGCCAAAGCCCCCCACCTCCTCGTCGTAGCTGAAGGCGAAGTGCACGGCAAAGGGCAGATCAGCTTCCAGCATCGCCTGGGCCTGCGACACCGCAATGCCGATGTAGCCCTTCATGTCGGCGCTGCCGCGGCCGTACAGGCGCCCGTCACGCACCTCGGCGCCCAGGGGGTCGGTGGTCCAGGCCTGGCCGTCCCAGGGCACGGTATCGGTATGGCCCGAGAGGATGACCCCGCCCGGCTTGCCCGCGCCCAGCGTGGCAAACAGGTTGGCCTTGCGACGGTCGTCGTCCCAGGTCAGCCGTGGCTGCACGCCGAGTGTGCGCAGGTGGTCGGCGATGCACTCGATCAGCGGCAGGTTGGACTCGTGGCTGACGGTGTTGAAGCGGATCAGGCGCTGCGCCCATTCCAGGGCGGCGGGGGAGGGATGGGTGGAGTTCATGTGTGTGGGCCTTGTGTGGTCGGGCTGGAGTGCGGGCGTTCTCCGGGCTTGAAGGGGCGACCTTGCTGCGGCTGCATGGATCGGGCGTCCATCATCGGGCGTGGGTCTGGCGGGAACGGTGGCTTGAGGGTGATCAGAACCGGCCGGGGTGCCTTTTGCAGTTCGCCAGTTCGATAGCATAGGCTGATGAACCACATCACCGATGACACCCTGGCCAAGGTCGACCGCGCTGCCGTTGAATTGGCGGCGCACCGTATCGCGAGCGACATCCGGCGCACGCCGCTGTGGCGCGTGCCGGGCCGGCAACTCGGCCTGGGCGTGGCCGAGGTCTGGTTGAAGCTGGAGCACTTGCAGGTCAGCGGCAGCTTCAAGGCGCGCGGCATGTTCAACCGCATGCGCAGCCTGGCAGTGCCCCCTGCCGGTGTGGTCATCGCCTCGGGTGGCAACGCCGGCATTGCTGTGGCCACTGCCGCGCAGGCGATGGGCGTACCCTGCGAGGTGTTCCTGCCCGAGGTGTCACCGCCGGCCAAGCGCGCCAAGCTCGCAGCGCTGGGCGCGCGGGTCACGGTGGCGGGCGCTCAGTACCCGCAGGCGCTGGAAGCCTCGCTGCAGCGCCAGGCACAGACCGGAGCCCTGTTGATGCACGCCTATGACCAGCCTGAGGTGGTGGTGGGCGCCGGCACGCTGGGCCTGGAGATCGAAGAAGAGGCTGGCCTGCCCGACCGGGTGCTGGTCAGCGTGGGCGGCGGCGGCCTGGTGGCCGGGGTGGCTGCCTGGTTTGACAGCCGCTGCCACGTGGACGCCTTGGAGCCGGTGAACGCCCCCACGCTGCACGCCGCGCGCGCGTCCGGCCAACCGGTGGACGTGGCGGTGTCGGGCCTGGCGGCGGACTCGCTGGGCGCCCGGCGCATCGGCCACATTGCCTGGGCGGTGAGCCAGCGCCACATCGCTGGCGTGCACCTGCTTACCGACGAGGCCATCGCTCGGGCGCAGCAGCGGATGTGGAGCCAATGGCGCCTGGCGGTGGAGCCCGCTGCCGCGCTGCCGCTCGCAGCCTTGTGGGAGGGTGTGGTCAAACCTGCCCGTACAGAAAAGGTCTGCCTGATCGTCTGCGGGGCGAACGTGGATCCCGCTTTGCTGGCGGGTTGAGCGTGCGGGGCGGGAGGGTGCGAGACAGACCTTCGACGGGCTGAACGCTGGCGAAACCCATCGAGGATCAGGGCAGGGCGCGGGAAATCTCCACCACCACGCCCTGGCTGCCCACTGGCACGGGGGTGGACTGGCCTTCCAGATCCCCCGACTGCGGCATGGCTTGGCCGCTGCGGCTGATGCGCGCGCCCACCACCACCTGCTTGGCCGAAGACAGGCCCATGCCGGGCCCCATGGCCAAGCTGTCGTCGAGCGTGAAGGTGGCTGGCAGGTCCTTCACCTGCAGTCGAAGGATGGCCAGCGGCATGCGCACTCCCCCCGACCCGCCCTCCGCGTTGCGCGCAAAGACGAAGACCGTGTCCTCGGGCTTGGCCTGGGCCTTGAGGGTGGCCGAGAGGCTCACCGTGCCCCGCACCGTGGGTCCGGCGACGGCGCCCTTCTGGGCCGCGGGGGGCGTCGGGCCAGCAGTCTGCGCCGCCATCTTCCGGGCCTCGGCGGCCCCCTCTCGGGCTTGCTCCACCAGGGGGCTGCCCGGCGGGCCCAGCAGGGCCACGCGGTCCCAAAGGCGCGCGGCCTCCTTGCCGTCGCCGCGGTCGAAGGCGGCCGCACCGGCCAGCGCCAGCGCCTTGACGTTGTCAGGGTCCAGCTTGAGGGCGCGCTCGATCAGCTTCAGCGGCTCGCCTTCCAGCACCCGGCCGCTGCGCATGGCCAGCACGTCGGCATGGTCGGCCAGGGCCTGCGCGTCGTTGGGCTTGAGCTTGAGCACGCGCTCGCTGGCTTGCGCGGCCTCCTCAACGCGCCCCAACACGAGATAGGAGCGGGCCAGCATGGTCCAGCCCTCCACGTCTTCCGGCCGGTCTTTCAGGCGATCAGCCAGCCGCTGCACCATCTCGGCGATCTGTTCGGGCGAGGGCTGCGATTCGGTGCCGCCCTGCGCGGCCGATCCTTCGGCCTGGAGCCTGGGCGAGCCGTCCAGGGCGTCCGGGCGGCCCGTCCACAGGTACCCGCACAAGGCCACCACCAGAGTGGCCGCCACGGTGGCCAGCGTCAGGCGTCGGCCCACGCGCGGCGCCGGCACCGCAGCCGCAGGTTGATCAGACGGTCCGACGTGAGGGGCGATCTCGGCTGACGGCGGTGGGGTCACGCTGGAGGAGGAAGGATCGGTCATCTTGGCGGAGGCAGGAGGGGAAACGTCGGGCGTTGGTTCGCCCCGACTTGCAGCGGTGGGTCAGATGGCAATTGGGGGACGGCAGGGTGTGGAGTTGTGGAGCTGCGTTGCTCTGGTGCAGCCGTGTTGTGGCGCGGTGGGCCCGTGCTCCCTCAAGGAGCCACCGCTGCAGGCTTGCTCAGAAAGGCCAGCACGGGCTGCACCGTGCGCTGCGGCTGCTCTTCCTGCGGTACATGGCCCAGATCATCGAACATCACGAGCTCGCTGCCCGCAATGTCCCTCTTGAAAACCTGGGCGACCTCGGGAGGGATAAGCCGGTCCTGGCCGCCCCAGAGGATGAGCGTGGGTAGTTTCAAGGTGGCGATCTTCTCCTGGCCCTCGCCCGGCACCCAGGTGGCCAGCCGTTGACCCAATGCTCGGCGGTTGCCTTCGCGCAAGGTCAGCTCGAAGTAGCGGTCCACCAAGGCCGAGTTGACGCGTGAAGGGTCGCCATAGACGTTGGTCAGGCTGGAATGGATGAGCGAGCGCGGCAGCAGGTGTTCGGAGAGGCGGTTGACCACGGGCACCCGTGCGATGACGAAACCGATGGGCACCGACTTCGGTGTGAAGGCCGGGCCGGCCGCGTCCACCAGCACCAGGCGCTCCACGCGCGCCGGAGCCGCCACGGCGGTGCGCCAGGCCACCTCACCGCCCAGCGAATTGCCGCCAATCACGAAGCGCTGGACTTTCAGTGTGTCCATCAGGTCCAACACAAATCGGGCGTAGGTGTCGCCCCGGTAATCGTCGGGCGTGTACTGGCCTGCAAAGGGCCCCGTCAGGCCGAAGCCCGGCAGGTCGAAGGTGATGACGCGGCGCTGGGTCTTGAGCTCCTGCACCCAGCCTTCCCAGGTGTGCAGGCTGGCGCCCGTGCCGTGTACCAGCACCACGGGCACCGGGTCCTGGCGCGGGCCCTCGTCGCGCACATGAACGACCAGGCCCCTGACGTCGACGAAGTCACTGGGCGGTGGCGCCCAGCGCGCCACCAGGGTTTCCACGGGCCGGTCAGGGGCGCGCGACAAGGCCATGCCAATGGCACCCGCCACCATCAGCAAGCCCACGATTTTGAGCAGCCAGATGCTCAAGATGCCGCCTCGGCTCGGGCCGGCGTGAGGTCGCTGCACAAGGCGCCCCGGTCATCGAAGACCACGCAGTCGCCCTGCCATCCTGGGGCGTTGCCCGTGTCCTCGAAGTAGCGCAGGATGCCACCGTCGAGTTGGTGCACGTGGGCCAGGCCGGCCTCCTGCATCACCAGGGCGGCTTTTTCGCAGCGGATGCCCCCTGTGCAGTAGCTCACCACCGTCTTGCCACGCAAGTCGTCCAGGTGGGCGTCGAGCTCGGCCGGGAAGTCGCTGAATTTGCCGAGCCGCCAGTCCAGGGCGCCCTTAAAGGCGCCAGCGTCCACCTCGAAGGCGTTGCGGGTGTCCAGCATCACCACCGGGCGACCCTCGTCGCAGTGCCCCTGGGCCAGCCAGCGTGCCAGCGTGCCAGCAGTCACGGCCGGCGCACGCCCTGCGGCCGGGCGCACCGCAGGCCGGTTCATGCGGATGATCTCGCGCTTGACCTTGACCAGCAGCTTGCGAAACGGCATCCGCGCGCTGAAGCTCTCTTTGATGGGCAAGGCGGCAAAGCGAGTGTCTGACTGCAGCCAGGAGAGGAAACCCCGCAATTCCGCGGCCCGCCCCGCGAGGGCCAGGTTCAGGCCCTCTTCGGCGATCAGCATAGTCCCCTTGAGCGCTGCCGCCTGGGCCCG
>CAYSOD010000330.1:0-4804 GCA_964432385.1 uncultured Rubrivivax sp. | reverse complement strand
CACCTGTGGCACACGCTCGACGAGGTGCTCGGCGACGCCAGTGGCGTGACGGGCGTGCGCATCCGGTCCACCCAGGACGAGCGAACCCGCGAGCTGCCCGTCAAGGGCTGCTTCATCGCCATCGGTCACCAGCCCAACACCGACATCTTCAAAGGCCAACTGGAGATGAAGGACGGCTACATCGTCACCCGCACCGGTTTGGAGGGCATGGCCACCATGACCAGCGTGCCCGGCGTCTTTGCGGCAGGCGACGTGCAGGACCATGTCTACCGCCAGGCCATCACCAGCGCCGGCACGGGTTGCATGGCCGCCCTGGACGCCCAGCGGTACCTGGAGCAACAGGAAGCCTGACTTCGGGCCCCGGGCCCACGCTGCGGTGCCCGGGCCATCTTGCCGCTCTGCCGCCTTGCAACCGCAGCCTGGAAGAATTTTTGGCCTACAATCACAGGCTTTGCCGCTTCTGGCTGGATCCAAGTTTCGACTTGGGTTGCGGGTGGAGCGAGCAAGCGAGTTCCAGCGCCGGGCCGCACAGGCTTGGGCAGCGTCAACCTCCGGGCCGCAGGGCCCGGTCAACCAGAGGGGCTCTCGTCCCCTCGCAGCGGAGCAGCCTCATGGCACGCGTCTGTCAAGTCACGGGCAAGCGCCCGATGGTCGGGAACAATGTGTCCCACGCCAACAACAAGACCAAGCGCCGGTTCCTTCCGAACCTGCAGTACCGTCGTTTCTGGGTCGAAAGCGAGAACCGTTGGGTGCGTCTGCGCATCACCAACGCCGCGCTGCGACTGATTGACAAGGTGGGCATTGACCAGGTCGTTGCTGACCTGCGTGCCAAGGGTGAAATCTAAGGCGGCCTGCCCGCACGGAGACTGACATGGCCAAAGGTGGACGCGAAAAGATCAAGCTGGAGTCAACAGCTGGGACCGGTCACTTCTACACGACCAACAAGAACAAGAAGACGACGCCTGAAAAGCTCGAATTCCTGAAGTTCGACCCCAAGGCTCGCAAGCACGTCCTGTACAAGGAAACGAAGCTGAAGTGACCTGGCATCGCCGGCAGCGGTGCCGGCTTGTGTCACTTTGATTGGGCTGCAGTTGTACTGGGGTCTCGATCGGGCCTGACGCAGGTCACGAAAGACAAACGAAACCGCAGCCGCCAGCACGCAGCCAACAAAAAACCCGCTTCGGCGGGTTTTTTGTTGGCTGGACACCGACTTTGAAGGCCGGTTCTGGTCACCAGCCGATGTCAATGTCAGGCCTGCGCCGCACGCAGGTTGCGGGAGAAATCCTGCAAGGAGGCGATGCCGCTGTCCTCGGCCCGGCGGCACCAGGCCTGGAGGTCGGACACCAGCTGCTCGGCAGAGACATTGGTGCGCGTCCACAGCTGGCGCAACTCCTCGCGCATGGCCACGAGCTTGGCCAGCGCGGGGCTCTGGCCCACCGCCTGCTCCAGCTGGGGCTTGAGGCCCTGGGGGATCTTGTCGGCATCACGGTGCAGCCAGCGCAAGGCCACCCGCATGTGCGCCAGGCGTGCCGCACCTTGCGCGCCGCTTTGGGACTTCAAGCGCTCCAGCTCGGCGCCCACCGCCTCACGCAAGGTCTTGGCGTAGCGTGCCATGACCTCATAACGGTTGGCAATCACGGCTTCCAAGGTCTTGTCGTCAGCCACGGGCTTGATGGCGCCCAGGCGCAACTGGGGAGGGGTCTTGCGCACGGTAGCCAGGCCCAGCATCTCCATGATCCTGATGTACAACCAACCGATGTCGAACTCGTAGGGCTTGACCGACAGCTTGGCCGAGGTGGGATAGGTGTGGTGGTTGTTGTGCAGCTCCTCGCCGCCAATGATGATGCCCCAGGGCGAGATGTTGGTGGACGCATCCACCGCTTCGAAGTTGCGGTATCCCCAGTAGTGCCCGATGCCGTTGATGATGCCCGCGGCCGTGACCGGAATCCAGATCATCTGAACCGCCCAGATGGTCAGTCCCGCGGCGCCAAACAGCGCAAGATTGATGACCATCATCAGGCCCACGCCCTGCCAGGAGTAGGGCGTGTAGACATGGCGCTCCACCCAGTCGTCCGGGGTGTTGTGCCCGTACTTGGCCAGCGTTTCCTGGTTCTTCGCCTCGGCCCGGTACAACTCCGAGCCCCGCCAGAACACCGTGTCGATGCCGCGGGTGACCGGGCTGTGGGGGTCTTCCTCGGTCTCGCACTTGGCGTGGTGCTTGCGGTGGATGGCCACCCACTCCTTGGTGACCATGCCCGTGGTCAGCCACAGCCACAGCCGGAAGAAGTGCGAGGGGATGGCGTGCAGCTCGAGGGAGCGGTGCGCCTGTGCCCGGTGCAAAAAGATGGTCACCGCCGCGATCGTGATGTGGGTGAACACCAGGGTCACCACGACCATCTGCCACCAGCTCGCACCCAGCAGACCGTGGGACAACCAGTTCACGAGACCGTCGTGAATCGACCAGAACACATCCATCCTTCACCCTCTATGCCGATGGCCGGCTTGTTCAAACCATTGTAGGAGTCAGATCCTGCGTTGTGGCGCAACCCCTGAGCTTTCCGGGCCCTCTGCCTGGCGGGACCGTCGCGGGCTTCAGCGCCTGCGCCATACCGCCGCGAAGAATCCGTCGGTCTGGTGCACGTGGGGCCAGGTTCTGAAGAAGTCGCCGCACACCAAGGCCTGGCCGTCCGGCACCCGCGCCTCGGCCAGCACTTCAGACACCGGCACCGCTTCGAATTGGGCGGCATGCGCTTGGCTGAAGGCCTGCGCCATCTCTTCGTTTTCGGCACGCAGCAGGCTGCAGGTGCCGTACACAAGGCGCCCGCCCGGCCGCAGCAGGCGGGCCGCGGAGGCCAGGATGCGGGTCTGCAAGGCGCAGAGTTCCCGCACGGACTCTGGCGACTGGCGCCATTTCAGGTCAGGGTTGCGCCGCAGCGTGCCCAGGCCCGAACAGGGCGCGTCCACCAGCACACGATCGATCTTGCCCTCCAGCCGGCGGATCCGATCGTCGCGCTCGTGGGCGATACGTACCGGGTGCACGTTGGACAGCCCACTGCGCGCCAGCCGCGGCTTCAGGGCGGCCAGACGATGGTCAGAAGTGTCGAAGGCGTACAGACGCCCGGTATTGCGCATCATGGCTCCCAGCGCCAGGGTCTTGCCGCCGGCCCCGGCGCAGAAGTCCACCACCATCGCGCCTCGTGAGGCACCCGTGAGGAACGCGAGAAGCTGACTGCCCTCGTCCTGCACCTCGATCTCGCCTTGCACGAAGGCGGGAACGCGGGTCAAGGCCGGCTTTGCCTGCACCCGCAGGCCCCAGGGCGAGAACGCGGTGGCTTGCGAGGGCACCCCAGCCTCCTCCAAGGCGCGCGCCGCCTCGTCGCGCCGGGACTTCAGGGCGTTGACCCGCAGATCCAGGGGCGCGGGCTGGTCCAGTGCCGCCACCAGAGACCAGAACCCCTGGGGACCCAGTTCGGCCTGCACAGGCGCGGCCACCCACTCCGGCAGGTTGTGCCTGAGCTTGTCGGACAGGCTGGACAGGTCGATGCGCTGAACTTCGGCGAGCCAGGCACCTTCCTGGGCCGCGATGCCGCGCCGCAGGTAGTCCTGGTCGCCTTGCCAGGCCAGGAGGGCCAGGCGTCGCTCCAGCGGGCCTGTGCCGCTTTGGGCCAGGTGCTGCAACTGCAGCCGACGCCGCAGCACGGTGTAGGCCGTCTCGGCCAGCGTGTGCCTTTCACGCGGCCCCAGTGCGCGGTGAGCCTTGAAAAAGGCCGAAACGATGCGGTCAGCCGGTTGGTCCAGCCGGAGCACGGCCTGGAGCAAGGAGGTGGTCAGGTCGAGCAGGGCGCCAGGATGCATCTGCACGATTATCCCGGTGCGCCCTGGTAACCTCCACTCCTTGCTGACTGTTCGGAAAGTTTGTTCAGACAGCTTGTTCGGAAAGACAAGACATGAGCGATGGGCCCCGCATCCTGATCATCGACACCGCGGCGGACCCGCTTGCGGTCCTCGGTGATGTGCTGTCGGACCTCGCCGCCTTGCAGTTTGCCGCCACGGGCGCCCAGGGGCTTGAGATGGCGCAGTCAGCGGCCCCGGATCTCATCGTCTTGGATCTGAAGTCAGCGGATTCCGAGGGATTTCAGGTGCTGGAGTCCCTGAAGAAGCAACGCAGCACCGCGAAGGTACCCGTGCTCTGTCTGACGGACCGTGCCGACCTGGAAGCCGAGTCCAAGGCGCTTGTCAGGGGGGCCCAGGACGTCCTCCACAAGCCGATCCGAGCCGAAGCGGTCCGCTCGCGCGTGGAGCTGCACCTGACCGTGCACCGACAACGCTTGGAACTGCAAGCCTTCAGCGCCTCAGCCGACGGCCTGGGCGGCCCGAAGTCCCAGGAGATGGCGGAGGCGCTGCGCAAGGCCGAACGCAGCGCCCGCGAAAGATCCCGATTCCTGGCACGGGTGAGCCACGAACTTCGCACGCCGCTGAACACCGTCATCGGTCTGGCCCAGGTGGGTCTGCGTGACGCTGCGGCGGGCTTGCCGGTGCAGGCGCATTACGCCGGCATCCTGGCCGCTGGGCAGCAGCTGCTGGACGCCGTCAACGACGTGATCGATTTCTCCGGCCTGCAGGCCGGTCTGCTCACCGTTCAGCGGCAGTCACTGGACCTGGCCCGCACCTTGGCGCAGGCCGTGCAAAAGGTGGAGCCGTCAGCTGCGGCCAAGGGCCTGTCGCTGCAGGTCACTTGGCAGGCTTCCCGCTCGCTGGCGGTTTCGGGCGAGGCCCGACGGGTGGAGCAGGTCCTGGTCCACCT
>CAYSOD010000329.1:0-4813 GCA_964432385.1 uncultured Rubrivivax sp. | reverse complement strand
CACCACATCCAGTCGCGGCTTGGCGCAGGCCGCCCCCAGGCACGAGGTGAAGCCTGCTTCGAGGTAGCTGCGGGCGACCTTGGCCGTCCACAACACATGCTCCTCCAGCGGCATGGTCTGGATGCCAGCCAGCGAGGCAGCGTCGTTCCAGGAAAAGTGGGTGTGGGCCTCCGTCATGCCCGGCATCAGAGTAGCCCCAGCCGCATCCACCACCAGCGCGTCACCGGCCGCGACACCGCCCGCGCTGCGGCCCACGGCCACGATGCGGTTGCCGCGCACGCGCACGCTGCCGGCGTAGGGCATCTGCCCCGTGCCGTCCAGGATGCGGACGTTGGTGAAGAGGGTTTCGGTGCTGGGCGCTGCCATGTTCGTCTCCTGCAAGCGCCTCAGGCGGCCCAGCGCGTGGTGCGCGCATGGCGCACGGGTGGCGCACGATGGAACTCGCCGTCCTTCATCACCGCCAGGATGCGCGCCTTGTCCTGCAGCACCGTGATGTCGGCCAAAGGATCTCCATCGATCAGCAGGATGTCGGCGAGACACCCTTCGCGGATGTAGCCCAGCTGCTTGCCCATCTTCATCATGGGCCCGCCCCAGGCCGTGGCCGACAGCAGCGCTTCCATCGGGCTCATGCCGATGTATTTGACGAAGTACTCCAGATCCTTGGCGTTGGTACCGTGAGGCGTCCACGCGAAGCCGTAATCGCCGCCGGGCAGGATGCGGATACCGCGCCGGCGCATGGCCTTCATGCTCTCGATGGCCGCCTCCAGCTCGCGGTGGTATCCCATCTTGCGGGTCACCTCGGGCGTCAGGCCCCAGGCGCTGGCGTGGTGGCAGGTGTTGATCAGCCAGGCGAGACCCGGGGCGACGAAGTGATTGAACTTGTTGGCTTCCAGCAGGTCCAGCGCCTCTTCGTCGGCAAAGCTCGCGTGATAGATCACCTCGATGCCGAGCTTGACGCATTGCTTGATGGACCAGGTGGAGCGCGCATGCGCTGCCACGCGCTTGCCCCAGGCCTTGGCCTCCTCCACGCAGACGCGAATCTCCTCCTCGGTGAACTGGCTCATCTCCGAGGGCATGCCGGTGATGGATTCGCCCGACAGGTTGATCTTCAGCGAATCAACCCCGTACTTGCAGAACATGCGCACGCAGCGGCGCATCTCCTCCGCTCCACTGACCACCGCACCAAACGCAAACTCAGGCTGCGGCAGGTGCGGCGCGGTGGTGTCCCCCAGGCCGCCCGGCACCGTGATCTCCTGGCTGGCTGCCAGGTAGCGCGGGCCGATGATGGTGCCGTCGTTGATGGCGTTGCGGATCACCACATCCAGCCGCGGCTTGGCGGTGGCCGCGCCCACGCAGGAGGTCCATCCCATATCAAGGTAGCGCTTGGCCACCTCGGCGCACCACAGGATGTGCTCCTCGGGCGGCATGCGCTGGATGGACTCCAGGCTGGGCTGGTCGTTCCACGAGAAGTGGGTGTGCGCCTCCACCATCCCAGGCATCAGGAAAGCGCCCGCACCGTCGATGACCCGGGCGCCCGCAACCGGCGCCGAACGGGCGCCGTAACCGGTCTTGACCACGCGGGAAATTCGATTGCCCTGGACCAGCACCTCGCCCTGGAACGGGGTTTCGCCGCCACCATCGAAGATGCGCACATTGGTGAAGAGCACGTCGGCCATTCGATCGGTCCTTGACTTCAGGTCCTTGACTTCAATGGGCCACCAAGGGCGCTCGCTGGCCGCCTGCGGCAACCGAGGAACCGCCCCGCAACGTGGCCGAACGCGCACACGCTGCTGCGAATTCCTGCCAGTGAGTGAGGCACTCCTGCACCCGCTCCAGAGGCGTCCAATGGCCGCAACGCGGCAGCACCACCGTGCGCACCGAGGCCGCCGCATGCAGCCTGTCGGCCAAGGCACGCACCGCCTGTGGCGGCGCCACGCCGTCTTCGTCGCCCGTGACCAACAGCACCGGAGCCTGAATTCGATCCACCGCAGCCGGCTGGGCATCGGCCAAGGCCTCGCAGGTGCGTGCGTAGGCTGCACCCTCACAACGCATCAGACCGTCACGGACGTAGGCCGCCACCATGGGCTGCTGCTCGCGGGTCTGGGAGGACAAGGCCGCCTGCACCATCTGCTGCGCAATGGCGTGCATGCCCTCCACCCCAGGGCTGCGCGCTCTGTGCGCTCGATCGCGCAAGCCCTGACGTGCAGGCTCGGTTGGGGCCAGCAGCGGCCCGAACAAGGCCAGGCTGCGCACCAGGGCGGGATGCTGCACCGCCAAGTGCTGACAGACGATGGTGCCCATGGAGTGGCCCAGCCAGTGCGCCTGCCGTACGCCCAGCCGCTCGCAGACGGTGGCCGCAGCGGCCACAAAACGCTCTATGGACAGCGACCCTTCGGCACGCTGCGACATCCCGCTGCCTGGCAGGTCGATGCGCAGCACGCGGTACCGGGCCAGCGCGGGCATCAGGGGCGTCCAGGTGTTGGAACTGCCCCCCAGGCCGTGCACGCAGACCACCGGGTCTCCCTCACCCTCGTCTTCGACAGCCACGCGCTCGAAGAGGTGAAGCGTCACGCTCAGCAACTCCCGCCGGCACGCCGTGCCGACACTCGCCGCAGCGCAAGGCCAAGCCCATCGCTGCAGCAACGCTGAACCCGCCACCCTCGCTCGTCAGAACGCATGGGACTGTCTCCTCGTCGTCGCGCATGTCTGGCGCCCGTGAGAGCCGCTGCGCGATCATTTCGGAAGAAATGAGACTTGCGTCTCAAATCTGGATCGGTGCATCATAGGCGGGCCGGTCCTGCCCTGCCAAGGCCCGGAGCCTCGATTTCCACCCAGGACAAACCCTCATGCCTGCTCCCAAGGTTGCCCCCAGCTTCGGGCCTGCTCCGCCCGAGCGCGGCGTCAAGGCCTCGACCTTTCGCCTGCTGCTGGACACGGCAATGGATCTCATCCGGGAAGCCGGGCACGTGCCTTCGATGGGCGACGTAGCGCAGCGCAGTGGGGTGTCCCGTGCGACGGTGTACCGCTACTTCCCCACGCGCAGCGCCTTGATCGCCGCCGTGATGGACGCCTCGCTGGGCCCGGTGCGGGGCTTTTCCTCGCCCCATGCCGATGGGCCCAGCCGGGTTCGCGACGTCTTCGACAAGACCTTCCCGCTGTTCCAGGCCTTCGAGGCGCAGATGCGGGCCGCCGTGCAACTGTCCCTGGAGCAATGGGCGCAGGAGCGCGCCGGCACCCTGGAGGAAGAACCCTACAAGCGCGGCCACCGGGTACGCATCCTGGGCACGGCCATCGCACCTCTGGCCGAGGTGCTGGAACCCGCCGCGCAAATGCGCCTGCACCAGGCACTGACGGTCATCTACGGCATCGAGACCTACATGGTGCTCAAGGACATCTGGGGTCTGTCGGACAAGGTGGTGGAAAAGGTGGCGCTGTGGATGGCCGACGCGCTGGTGAACGCCGCGCTGAACGAGGCCAGATCGGCCCCTCCCGGCACCGCGGCGAACACCCCTCTCAGCACCACCTTGCCCGCCACCGTCACCACCGCCGCCACCCGCCGCAAGCCAAGAGGTACCGCATGACCAGACGCCGCACACCTGCGTGGCACGATGCCCAGTACAACAACCGGGGGCGGATTCCCGAGCATCCGCAGATCCTGCAGCAGTGGGCCGAGCGTTCAGCGCAAGCGCTGGCCACCTCGGCTTGCGTGCTGGAGGTGGACTACCGGGCGCAGGAACCACGGCGGGCTCGCGCACGCACCGATCCGGCGTCCACCTTGGACCTGTTCCTGCCGCAACCCCAGGGCGCTGCCGCCAACCGTACCAAACCAGCCGGTACAGCAGGCGCGTCAAACAACAGGGCTGCGCAAGGCCCTGCAGACGCCGCGGCGCCGGTTCTCGTCTACCTGCACGGAGGTTACTGGCGCGCGCTGTCCAAGCGCGACCAGGCCTTCGTGGCCCCGCCGTTCGCCCGAGCCGGCGCGCTGGTGGTGGTGCCCGACTACCCCCTGGCCCCGGCGGTCTCCATCGAGCACATCGTGATGCAGGTGGCGCAGGCCGTGGCCTGGACCTGGTGCCACGCCCGCCAGTACGGCGGCAACCCCGATCGCATCGTGGTGGCCGGGCACTCGGCGGGAGGGCATCTGGCGGCCATGATGCTGGCCTTGCAGTGGCCCGTGTTCAGCCCCGAGTTGCCAGGCGACCTGGTCAAGGGCGCGGTGGCGCTCTCGGGGGTGTTCGACCTGGAGCCCCTGCGGCACGCGCCCTTCCTGGCGCCAGATCTCCGACTGGACGAACCCAGCGCGATACGCCTGAGCCCCGCCTGGATGCCAGCTCCCCAGGGCCCGCTGATCGCCCTGGTGGGCGGCGACGAGAGCGAGGAGTTCCTGCGCCAGAACCGGCTCATCAGAAAGAGATGGGGCACGAGAGCTGTCCCGGTCTGCGAGACCGTGCCCGGGCGCCACCACATGAACGTGCTGCACGACCTGGCCGACCCCGAGGCCCGGGCCCATCAGCTGACGCTGCAGTTGCTGGGGCTGCGGAAAACGCACTGACACTCGGCCAGTCAGGTCCGTTCACACAAGATGAGTCAACGCACTCGTACAGTTTCAAGACACAAGTTTGAATCTGTACAGACACGCTCAGGTGACAAACGTGAACTACGTACCCTGAACGAGCCGAGGCGGCTTCGCAAGTTCATCCACCGTCAAGCCCTGCGCCGCCAGCAACTTCTCCAGCGCCGGCACGAGCGGACCCAGGCGCTCGTCGATGGCCGCGCGCACGGTGTCCACGAAGACCTGGGTCTGGCGCTCGAT
>CAYSOD010000328.1:0-4867 GCA_964432385.1 uncultured Rubrivivax sp. | reverse complement strand
GCTTCAGCGCTGAGCGAGCCCTGGCGCTGGCCGCGCAGACCTTCGACATCGAGGCGCGGGCCCTGCAGGCCCTGGCGGCCCGGCAGGGCGAGGGCTTCGTCAAGGCGGTGCAGGCCATGCTGGCGTGCCGCGGGCGCACCATCGTCATGGGCATCGGCAAGAGCGGGCACGTGGGCCGCAAGATCGCCGCGACGCTGGCCTCCACGGGCACGCCCTCGTTCTTCGTCCACCCGGCCGAGGCCAGCCATGGCGACCTGGGCATGGTCACGCCGGGCGATGTGGTGCTGGCCATCTCCAACAGTGGCGAGGTGGATGAGCTTGTCGCCCTGCTGCCCGCCTTGCGGCGCCTGTCGGTCACCCTGGTGGCCATGACCGGCAAGCCCTCGTCGTCCCTCGCGCGCCACGCTGACATCGTGCTGTCCAGCGCGGTGGACCAGGAGGCCTGCCCGCTCAACCTCGCGCCCACGGCGAGCACCACGGCGCAGATGGCCCTGGGCGATGCGTTGGCGGTGGCGCTGTTGGACGCGCGCGGCTTCCTGGCTGCGGACTTCGCGCGGTCACATCCGGGCGGCGCTTTGGGCCGCCGCCTGCTGACCCATGTGCGTGACCTGATGCGGCACGGGGACGCGGTGCCTGTGGTGGGCCCCGCCGCCAGCATGAGCGACATGCTGCGCGAAATGAGCGCCAAGGGCCTGGGTTTCACGGCGGTAGCCGCCGCCGATGGCCAGGTGCTGGGGATCTTCACCGACGGCGACCTGCGCCGCCTCATCGAGCGCGGCGCGGACCTGCTGGCGCTGCAGGCGCAGGACGTCATGCACCCCGGCCCCAAGCTCGTGCGCGAGGACGCTCTGGCCGTGGACGCCGCGGGCCTGATGGAGCAGCACCGCATCACCAGCGTGATCGTGGTCAACGCAGCCGGCCGCATCACGGGGGCGCTGAACAGCAACGACCTGATGCGCGCCAAGGTGATCTGATCGCCAGCACCCCCGCCTGGTGCACGATCATGCGCCGGCGCGTCCAGCACCCTCACACCCCATGACCCCTCACCTGAACTTCCCACCCGAGTTGCTGCTGCAGGCGCAGGGGCCGGATTTCGGCATGAAGGCGGCGTTCTTCGACGTGGACGGGGTGCTCACCGACGGGCGCATCTACATCGGCGAGCACGGCGAGACGGTCAAGGCCTTTGCCACCCTGGACGGCCACGGCATCAAGCTGCTGGCCCGCGCGGGCATCACCCCCCTGGTCATCACCGGGCGCGACTCGGCTGCGGTGCGACGGCGCGTGGCCGACCTGGGCATCGAGCACGCGGTGTACGGCGCGTCGGACAAGCTGGCGGCGGCGCAAGCTTTGTTGCACCGCCTGGGGCTGGACTGGCCCGAGGCGGCCGCCATGGGAGACGACTGGCCGGACCTGCCGCTGCTCAAGCGTGCGGGCTTCTCGTGTGCGCCTGCGCAGGCGCACCTCGAAGTGCGGGCAGCCGTGCATCATGTGACGGTGGCCGCCGGTGGCCATGGGGCGGCCCGCGAGTTCTGTGACCTGCTGCTCGTGGCCGCCGGACGCTACGCCGGTTTGCTGGCCGAACAGCTGGGCACCCTGGACGCGACGTGAGCCCCAAGACCTCGCGCGGCATTGAGTTGACCCTGCCGGACCTGCCGGAGGTGCCGATCTCGCTCGGCCCGGCGGTGGGTGGCGGGCCCAGAGAGGCCTCCACACTGCCCTGGCCCGCCCGGCTGCGCGACGCCCTGTCAGCGACGCTGCCGCTGCTGCTGATGGTGCTGTTGGCGGTGGGCTCATGGTGGCTGGTGCGCAACGCCCCCCAGCCGCTGGAGCCCCGACCCCCCGCTGCCAGCCGGGTGGAGCCCGACTACACCATGACCGGTTTTCTGGTGCAGCGATTTGGGGCTGATGGCCGCCTGCGGGTGCAGATCGAAGGGCAGCAGTTGCGCCACCTGCCCGCGGCCGGCCGGCTGGAGATCGAGGGGGCCACCATCCGCGCCTACGCGCCCGACGGGCGCGAGACCCTGGCCACCGCCCAGCGGGCACTGGCCGACGACAAGGCCACCGAAGTGCAGCTCCTGGGTGGCGCGCGGGTACAGGGCCGCACGGCTGCGGGGCAGCCCGCCGTCATGGAGGGTGAGCACTTGTGGCTGTTTCCCAAGGAGCGCCGCTTGCGCAGCGACCAGGCGGTGCGGGTGCGTTTGGGCGAGGACGAGTTCCAGGCCGCTGGGCTGGACTACCAGGAGGACACCGGTGCCGTGGACCTGACCGGCCCCCTGCGCGGCGTGTTCGCGCCCCGCAGCACTGCAACCGCAGGAGCCCGACCATGACCTCATCGCAAATGCACGGCGCCCCGCTGGTGTTCATCACCGGAGCCTCCAGCGGCATCGGGCAGGCCCTGGCCGCCCGCTATGCCCGCGAGGGCTGGCGCCTGGCGCTGCTGGCGCGGCGCACAGACCTCATCGAGAACTGGGTGCGCGACCAGGGGCTGGATCCCCAGCGGGTGTGCGTGCTGGGTGCCGACGTGGCGGATGCCGACGCGATGTGTGCGGCAGCGCAGCAGTGCCTGGAGCGCCTGGGGCTGCCCGATGTGGTGATCGGCAACGCGGGCATCAGCGTGGGCATGGACACGGCCGACCGGGCCGATCTGGAGGTGATGCGCGAGACGCTGGCGGTCAACACTTTGGGTCTGGCCACCACCTTCCACCCGTTTCTAGCGGCGATGCGCCAGCGCGGCAGCGGCACCCTGGTGGGCATTGCCAGCATGGCGGCTGTGCGCGGCATGCCGGGCCACGGCGCCTACTGCGCCAGCAAGGCCGCGGCCGTGGCCTACTGCGAGAGCCTGCGCGGGGAGTGCAAGCCCTATGGCGTGCGTGTGGTGACCCTGCTGCCAGGCTATGTGACCACGCCCCTGACCTCGCGCAACCGCTACCCCATGCCATTTTTGCTGTCGGCCGACGCCTTCGCTGACCGCGCCTGGAAGGCACTGCAGTCGGGCGCCAGCCGCCGCGTGATCCCCTGGCAGATGGCCCTTGTGGCGCCCTTGCTTCGGGCGCTGCCGAACACCTGGTTCGACCGCCTGTTTGCCGGCCGCGGCCGCAAGCACCGGCGCGGCGAGCGCTGAGACCCCTCTTTCAACGAGCGCGACTTTCAACGAGCGTTATGGCCCCAGCCGCACTGGCGGGGCCTGGGGCTGGCAGCATACCGACATGGCATTTGACGCGGTGGTTCTCTTTTTCGCGCTGGGGGTGTTCGCCCGGCTGGTGCGCAGCGATCTGCGCCTGCCGGAGGCCTTGTACGAGACGCTGTCGATCTACCTCCTCCTGGCCATCGGGCTGAAGGGCGGTGTGGAGCTCAGCCGCCAGCCCCTGGCGGTGTTGGGCCCCCAGGTGCTGGCCTGTGCGGCGCTGGGGTTCACGATCCCGCTGCTGCTGTTCCCCCTCTTGCGCGCCTTGCGCCTGCAAGCGGCCGATGCAGCCAGCGTGGCGGCGCACTTCGGTTCGGTCAGCGTGGTCACCTTCGCGGTGGCCACCTCGGCCCTGCAGCGCGCCGGCGTGCCCTACGAGACCCACGCCCCGCTGTGGGTGGCGGTGATGGAGGCGCCCGGCATCGTGGCGGGCATCTTGCTGGCGCGGTGGTCCATGCGCTCGACGGCACCCACCCGCCCCGGGCGCTGGGGCGAACTGGCGCACGACGTCCTGTTCGGCAAGAGCGTGCTGCTGCTGCTGGGTGGCCTGGCCATAGGGGGGGTGGCCGGCGTCGCTGGTACCGAACCCTTGCGCGCGGTGTTCGTGGAACCCTTCAAGGGCGTGCTCGCCCTGTTTCTGCTGGAACTCGGCCTGGTGGCGGGCTCCCGACTGGGAGAGGTGCGGCGCTTTGGTGTCGCGGTGCTGGCCGTGGGGCTGCTGGTGCCGCCCGTGCTGGCGCTGCTGGGCGCCGCCCTGGGCCTGCTGCTGGGGCTGTCCACGGGCGGCGTGGCCTTGCTGGCCACCCTGGCCGCCAGCGCGAGCTACATCGCCGCGCCCACCGCCATGCGCATCGCCGTGCCCGAGGCCAATGCTGCCCTGTCCATCACCGTGGCGTTGGGCATCGCGTTCCCTTTCAACCTGGTGATCGGCATCCCGGTCTACCTTGAACTGGCCCGGAGGCTGACCACATGAGCGCAGTACACAAGCACCCCCGTACCCTGTTGGTGATCGTGGCCGAGGCGGCGCTGGAAAAGCCGCTGGTGCGCGAGGTGCGCCAGCACGGCGCACAGTTCTGGACCGTCACCGAGGTGCATGGCGCAGGCCTGGAGGGTGTGCGTGACGGGGATTGGGAGGCCGACCGCACCATCGAGATGAAGGTGATCTGCGAGCCCCAGGTGGCTGACGCCATCGCCAGCCAGGTCTTGGCGGCCTACGCCCCGCACTTCAGTGTGGGCCTGTACTTTGGGGAAGTCTCGGTGCTGCGGCCCGAGCGCTACTGATCCGCCCTTGAGCGCTTGCCGAAAATGACAAGGGCGGCCCGGTATGACCCGGCCGCCCTGTTGGGGGATACCCAGCGCGCTCGGAGCCGCCCTTCAAAAGGGCGGGCTTCAGCCTCAACGCTCAGTAGCCGCTGCGATCTCCGCGGTCGCCACCGTAGTTGCCGCGGCCGTAAGAGCCCCGGCCACCGCCGTTGTCGCCTTCGCCGCCATAGCTGCGCTCGCTGGCACCGTAGCCGCCGCGATCGCCACCACGGCCACCGCCGCCGTAACCACCGCCGCCGCCACCGCCACCGCCACCGCAGCCAGCGCCGCCACCGCCGCCGCCTCCACCGCCCCCGCCGCCCCCGCCGCCCCCGCCCCCCCCGCCCCCACCGCCGCCCCCCCCGCGGCCCCCCCCGCCCC
>CAYSOD010000327.1:0-4886 GCA_964432385.1 uncultured Rubrivivax sp. | reverse complement strand
TGCCATGGCGTGGCCGCCAAAGCGCCGCAGCACCCCAGGCAGGCGCTTGCTCACCAGGTCCAGCGCGTCGCGCAGGTGAAAGCCCGGGATGGAGCGGCCGCTGCCCTTGAACGAGCCGTCCTGGGCGCGAGCAAAGACGAAGGTGGGCCGATGCAGCCTGTCCTTCAGCCGCCCAGCCACGATGCCGACCACCCCTTCATGGAAGCTCTCGTCGAACAGGCTCACTGCGGCCGGGGGTGTGGCCATCTCAGCCAACAGCCGGTCCACGGCACTCTCGGCCTGCTCGCGCATGTCGGCCTCCACCTCGCGCCGCTCGCGGTTGATGGCATCCAGCTGCGCAGCCAGCTCGGCCACGCGCGACGTGTCGTCGGTGATGAGGCACTCGATGCCCAGGGTCATGTCCGACAGCCGGCCGGCCGCGTTGATGCGGGGCCCCAGCTTGAAGCCGAAGTCCATGGCCGCGGCCCGGGCCGGGTCTGCCCCGGCCACGGCAAAGAGGGCGGCCACGCCGGGCTGCATGCGGCCGGCGCGGATGCGCCGCAGGCCCTGCGCCACCAGTCGTCGGTTGTTGGCGTCCAGCTTCACCACGTCGGCCACCGTGCCCAGGGCCACCAAGTCCAGCAGAGTGTCGATGCGTGGCTGACTGGCGGCGTCGAAGCGGCCGCGCTCGCGCAACTCGGCCCGCAGCGCCAGCAGCACGTAGAACATGACCCCCACGCCCGCCAGCGCCTTGCTCTCGAAGGCGTCTCCGGGCTGGTTGGGGTTGACGATCACCCGAGCATGCGGCAGCACCACCTCGTCACCCACCACCGCGGGCAGGTGGTGGTCGGTCACCAGCACGTCCAGGCCATGGGCCTGCGCGTGGGCGACCCCCTCCAGGCTGGCGATGCCGTTGTCCACCGTCACCAGCAGGTCCGGCCGGCGCTGCAGCGCCAAGTCCACGATGGCCGGCGTCAGGCCGTAGCCATGCACTGCGCGGTCCGGCACCACGTAGCCCAGGGTCTCAGGCGCCGCGCCCAGCAGGCGCAAGCCCCGAAGTGCCACCGCGCAGGCGGTGGCACCGTCACAGTCGTAGTCGGCCACGACGATGATGCGCTTGCCGGCCTCGATCACGTCGGCCAGCAAACGCGCCGCCTCCACCGTGCCCTTCATCGTGGGCGGCGGCAACAGGTGGGCGAGGCCGTCATCCACCTCTTGCGCCGACCGCACACCTCGCGCGGCCAGCAAGCGCGCCATCAGGGGGTGCACCCCGGCCTGCTCCAAGGCAAAGCAGGTACGCGGCGGGGCATCGCGGGGTTGCAGGCGGGGGGGCGTCACAGGGCTTCCAGACAACGTGCTACCGCCGCCATGGGTGGACGCCTCCAGGCCCGGCGCAGGCGTTGCCAGGCGGTGAGCGGGCGGGGTGTGAGGGTACAGGCCTGGCGCTCGCCGCACAGGCTCAACTTGACGGACTGACCTTCCCGCGCCGCCTGCAGGGCCTGCGCGATCGGGCCCTCATCCAGCTGTGCAAAGGCGCGGCTCCAGGCGAACCAGTCTTCGTTCAGCGCGAGAGTGCGCAAGCGGTCGTCTTCGATGACGGTCCCCCCCGAGGCCCACCCTGCAGCACCCAGGACGGCCGGCGCCACGCCGCAGCCATCCAGCCAGAAGGAGTTGACGGGCAGTGCGCCGCGCTTTTCGCGGTCCTCGTTCAGCGGGTGGGTGTGCAGGAACATCTGCAACTCGTTCTGCAGACGTCGCACGAGTCGGGCCCGCGGGTCGGCCGGCAGCCAGAGATCCACGTTGCGGCCGATGACGCGGTCCAGCGATGCACAGGGCAGGTCTGCGAGCACGGGATGGCTGGCCAGCCAGTGCCCGGCTTCGGTGGCGTGGAGCTCGAAGCCCTCGGTCTCGAACAAGGGGCGCACCGCTTCCAGGAAGGCGGCGCTGGCCGCAGGGTCCAGGGCCAGCAACTGCGGCGCCAGCATCGTGACCTGTTCGGTGCCCAATTGCCAATGCGCGGGTATCAACCGGCCCCAGGCCTTGAGGGACCCGGCATGAGAACAGGCACTGGCCCCGGCAGCAGGGCCGGCATGAGGACTGGAATTCGACCCGCCCCCCGCCCCAGGCAGGCCCAGCCGGGCCGCTTCCAACGCCGCCCAGGGCACCTGGCCGTCGTTCACGGGCAAGCCCCAAGCCAGCGCCTTCACATGTTCATGCGGCGGGGTCAGGCTGAGCTCCGGCTCTTCAGGGTCCGCCCCGGCGGGCGTGTCCAGCCACTGCAGGTTCATGCTGTCCAGCGCGCGGGCCAGGTGGGGCAGTGCGAGCTCGCGGGTCGCCGCGCGTCCGGCCTCGGAGATCACGCTGGCAAAGGGAACGATCAGGTGCATTGCAGCGGATTATCCGAGCCGGTGTGTGTCCTGTAGAGTCCCGCCCCCATGGGCTTCACCCTTCCCTTCGAGTGGCAGATCGGCTGGCGCTACACCCGCGCCGGGCGCACGGGCCGGCGCAACGGTTTCATCTCCTTCATCTCTGGCGTGTCCATGCTGGGCATCGCCCTGGGGGTGGCCGCGCTCATCATCGTGCTGTCGGTGATGAACGGCTTTCAGAAGGAGGTGCGCGACCGCATGCTCAGCGTCATCCCGCACATCGAGGTCTTCAGCGCCGACGGCAATGCGCTGGCCGACTGGCAGGCCGTGGCGCGGGCAGCGCGCACCCACCCCGCCGTCATCGGTGCCTCGCCTTTCATCGCCACGCAGGTGCTGGTCTCCCGCGGGGAGACCATGCGCGGGGCCATCGTGCGCGGCATCTCGCCGGCGGAGGAGGCCACGGTCACCACACTGGGCGCGCAGTTGAAGGACACCGCGTTTGCGACCCTGCAACCTGGGCAGTGGAACATCGTGCTGGGGGTGGAACTGGCGCGGGCCCTGGGCCTGCAGGTGGGCGACAAGGTCACGGTGGTGGCGCCCAGCGGGCAGGTCACGCCGGCCGGCGTGGTGCCGCGGCTGAAGCAGTTCACGCTTTCAGGCACCTTTGAGGCCGGACACTTCGAGTACGACAGCGGCCTGGCCCTGGTCCACGTGGACGACGCGGCGCGGCTGTTCCGCCTGGAAGGCCCCACGGGCGTGCAGCTCAAGGTGGCCGACGTGCAGGCGGCGCGCGAGATCGCCGGCGCCTTGATCGACCGCCTGCCCGGCGGCCTGATGGTGCGCGACTGGACCCGCACCAACCGCCACTGGTACGACGCCGTGCAGATCGAAAAGCGCATGATGACCATCATCCTCACACTGATCGTGGCCGTGGCGGCGTTCAATCTGGTCAGCACGCTCGTGATGACGGTGACCGACAAGCGTGCCGACATCGCCATCCTGCGAACGCTGGGCGCCAGCCCCGCTTCGGTGATGGGCATCTTCGTGGTGCAGGGGGCGCTGGCCGGCGTGATCGGCACGCTGTCGGGCGTGGGCCTGGGGCTGATGGTGGCGTTGAACATCGACGTCATCGTGCCGGCCATCGAGCGCGCGCTGGGCGTCGCCTTTCTGCCCGGCAGCATCTACCTGATCAACAAGATGCCCAGCCAGCCGCTGGCCAGCGACATCGTGCCCATCGCCCTGATCTCCCTGGCGCTGGCCTTCGCCGCCACGCTGTACCCCAGTTGGCGGGCGAGCCGGGTGAACCCGGCCCAGGCGTTGCGCTATGAGTGAGGTCTCGACCACGCCGGTGCTGCAGGCCACTGGCTTGCACAAGCGCTTCCACGAAGGAGGCGCCGAAGGCCTGGATGTGACCGTGCTGCGCGGGGTGGACCTCACGGTGCAGGCCGGCCAGACCGTGGCCGTGGTGGGCCCATCCGGCGCGGGCAAGAGCACCTTGCTGCACTTGCTGGGCGGCCTGGAGGCGCCCGACGCGGGCCGGGTGTCGCTCATGGGCCGCGACTTCGCCTCCATGGGAGCGGCCGAACAAGGGCGCTGGCGCAACCTGCACCTGGGCTTCGTCTACCAGTTTCACCACCTGCTGCCGGAGTTCAGCGCACTGGACAACGTGGCCATGCCGCTGCGCATCCGCCGCCAGAGCGTGGCGCAGGCGCACGAGGCGGCGCAGGCCATGCTGGCGCGCGTGGGCCTGGCCGACCGCAGCCGTCACCACCCTTCGCAGCTCTCCGGCGGCGAGCGCCAGCGCGTGGCGATCGCCCGGGCTCTCGTCACACGCCCCGCCTGCGTGCTGGCCGATGAGCCCACCGGCAACCTGGACCGCGCCACGGCCGACACCGTGTTCTCGCTGATGCTGAGCCTGGCGGCGGAACAGGGCACGGCTTTCGTGGTCGTCACCCACGATCCCGGCCTGGCGGCGCGCTGCGCGGCCACGCTGACGCTACAGCGTTGAGACGACGCTGATCCAGCGCGCGGCGAAGCGCATCTGAAGGCTTTCAGGAGTAAGCTGGCCTGCCAAAGGGACCTGCTCCGGGCGGAGCCTGCGCATCACCTGCACATTTGGCAGGGGCTTCCTACAATGGTCTGGTGCATCTAATCAACGCCGACCTCCACTGCCACTCCACCGTCTCCGACGGCACCATGGAGCCCGAAGCGCTGGCGCAACGCGCCAAGGATCAAGGGGTGGAACTGTGGGCGCTGACCGATCACGACGAAGTCAGTGGCCAGCACCGCGCCATGGCCGCCGCGGCAGCCTTGGGGATGGACTACCTCACCGGCTGCGAGATCTCGGTCACCTTTGCAGATGTCACGGTGCACATCGTCGGCCTGGGCTTTGACGCCGATGACGAGGCCCTGCGCAAAGGCCTGGCCGCCACGCGGGGCGGACGTGCCGAGCGGGCCCGCGAGATGTCGGACTCGCTGGCGCAGGTGGGCATCAAGGGCGCCTACGAGGGCGCCCTGAAGTACGTCGGTAACCCCGACCTG
>CAYSOD010000326.1:0-4886 GCA_964432385.1 uncultured Rubrivivax sp. | reverse complement strand
AGGGCGGGCGACCCCCCGATTACCGCGAAGAGCATGGCCAGCGCGTGATGAAGCAAAGCGAGATCACGGTACGGGTGGATCTGCACCGCGGCCCGGCCCACGCCACCGTGTGGACCTGTGACCTGTCGCACGACTACGTGAGCATCAACGCCGACTACCGGAGCTGATGCCCGCGCCTGAGGACACGGGGCAAGCGACCCCCAGCCCGTCACCTGCACCAGATGCCCGGCCGGGCCTGTCTGCTGACGGCACGCCAGAGCAGGGAGCCTTCTTGAAGGTCTGGCGGGAGCGCTTCACCCTGCCGCCGCACGACCTGCTGCGCCAGCCCACCTACCGGCGCATCTTCACCTCCATCCTGATGAGCTCGCTGGGCGGGCAGATCAGCATGCTGGCCCTGCCGCTGACAGCGGCCGTGCTCCTGCACGCCACACCCACGCAGATGGGGCTGTTGACCGCGGCCGAGCTGGCGCCCTTTTTGCTGCTGTCGCTGCCTTGTGGCGTGTGGCTGGACCGCGTGCGCAAGCTGCCCATCTACGTGGCGGGCGAGGCCATGCTGGCCCTGGTGCTGGCCAGTGTGCCGCTGGCCTGGTGGCTGGGCTGGCTGGGCATGCCGTGGATGTACGCGGTGGGCTTTGTGCTGGGCTCGGTGCATGTGGTGGCGGGCTCGGCCTCGCAGATCGTCCTGACCCAGGTGGTCGGACGTGAGCGCCTGGTCGAGGCGCACTCCAAGAACGCGTTGGCCAGCTCCGGGGCCGAGGTGGTGGGCCCAGGCCTGGCGGGTGCGCTCATCAAGGCGGTAGGCGCGCCCGTGGCGCTGCTGCTCAATGCCGCCATGCTCTTGGGCTCGGTGACCATCCTGCGCGGTCTGAAGGTGCAGGAGACCCTGGCGCCACCCGCGCGTGAAGGCTTCTGGCCGCAGCTCAAGGAGGGCCTGCGCTTCGTGGCACGCACGCCGCTGCTGTGGGGCATGGCGGCCACGCTGGGGGTGTGGCAGTTCTTCCACCATGCCGCGGTGGTGGTGCAGATCCTGCTGGCCACGCGCACGCTGGGCCTCACCGAGCAGGACGTGGGGTTGAGCTTCGTCGGCCTGGGGGTGGGCACGGTGGCGGCCAGCCTCGTGAGCAAGCGCCTGTCCCAGCGCATCGGGCCCGGGCCCTGCCTGCTGCTGGGCATCGCGATCACGGGCGTGGGCTGGGTGGCCTACAGCCTGGCCCCGCAAGGCCCGGGCGGTTTCTGGTCGTTTGCCTTCATGCTGACCTGCTTTGGCCTGGGGGCGGTGATGATCTTCATCAACTTCTTGTCGCTGCGCCAGGCCATCACGCCCACGCCGCTGTTGGGCCGCATGACCAGCACCATGCGCTGGCTGATGCTGTTGCCTGCCGGGCCGGGCGCCTTGGTCGGCGGCTGGCTCGGCGAACATGCCGGCTTGCGGGTGCCTTTGATGGTGGCCGGCATGGGCGCGTTGCTGCTGGCGCTGGTGATGTGGCGTGTACCCCTGATCCGTCATGTCAAGGTGCTGCCCACGCCCGCCGATCACGAGGTCACGCGGGCAGCCGAACCGGCGCTGGAGGTCGACGCCGTCTCGCGCTGAGGGGTGAGTCGCCTGATCAGGCCGCTGGCGAGAACCGGTCCACGGCGTCGGTGATGATCCCGTCGATGCCGATGGCGCGCAGCCAGGCGGCCGGGGCGGGGTCGTTGACGGTGTAGACCAGGCCGCGCATGGCCGCGGCGTGGATCTGCGACAGGGCCTCGGACGACATCACGTTGTAGTTGGTGATGACGGCCACGCAGCCCAGCTGTTGGGCCATCTCCAGCCACCCAGGCCACAAGGTGTCGGCGAGCAGCGCCCGCGGCACGTGGGGGGCGGTCTCACGAGCCCCCGCCAGGGCTTCGGGGCGGAAGGAGCTGAAGAGCAGCGGTGGCGCATCGGGTCCGGCCCACAGGCGTGCCGCCTCGCGTCCCACCACCTGCCCGGTGTGGAATTCGGTACCGGGTGTGGGCTTGATCTCCAGGTCCAGCGCGAAAGCATTGGCCTGCATGAAGGCGGCCAGGGCCTCCAGGCTGGGCAGGGGCTCGCCGGCATGGGCGCGGCTGTGCCAACCCCCGGCATCGATGCGCGAAAGCGCCGACCAGGGTCGCTCCCCAGCCCGGCCCGTGGCCGCCGTGGTGCGGTCCAGGGTGGCGTCGTGCAGCAGAAAGGGCACATCGTCGGCGCTCAGCTTCACGTCGCACTCGAACGCTCGGTAGCCATGGGCTGCGCCCAGGCGAAAGGCCGCCAGGGTGTTCTCGGGTGCCAGCTTGCCCGCCCCCCGGTGGGCGATCCACATCGGGAAGGGCCAGGGGGCGTGTGGGCCCATCAGGCGCTTTCCACCCGACGCCCGCTGTCGGGGTCGAACCAGTGCAGGCGCTGCGCATCCACCCGCAGCGGCAGACGGTGGCCCGGCGGTGGGGGAGGGGCCGTGCCGTCGATGCGCAGCGTGAAGGCGGTGCCTGCCAACTGGCCATGCACCAGGCGCTCGGCGCCGAGCATCTCCACCACCTCCACCTCCAAGGGCCAGCAGGCGTCGCCACCGCTCGCATGGGCTTGGGCATGCTCGGGGCGCAGACCCAGGATCAGCGGCCCCTGCCGCGGGGCCGCACTCGGCAAGGGCAACATTTGACCGCCCACCTCGAAGCCCGCCGCCGTGACCTGCCCGGTCAGCAGGTTCATGGGTGGTGAGCCGATGAAACCCGCCACGAAGATGGTGGCCGGCGCGCCGTAGACCTGCTCGGGCGTGCCGATCTGCTCGATGCGCCCGGCGTTCATCACGATCATGCGCTGGGCCAGCGTCATGGCCTCCACCTGGTCGTGCGTGACGAACAGCGAGGTGATGCCCAGCTCGCGGTGCAGCTTCTGGATCTCCAGCCGCGTCTGCGCGCGCAGCTTGGCGTCCAGGTTGGACAGCGGCTCGTCGAAGAGGAAGACCTGCGGCTGGCGCACGATGGCGCGGCCCATGGCCACCCGCTGTCGCTGCCCGCCTGACAGTTGCCGAGGCTTGCGCTCCAGCAGCCCGCCCAGCTCCAGGATGCCCGCGGCCTTCTGCACCCGGCGCTCGATCTCGTCTTTGGGCACCCGGGCGTTGCGCAGGCCGTAGGCCATGTTGTCGTACACCGTCATGTGTGGGTACAGCGCGTAGTTCTGGAACACCATGGCGATGTCGCGCTCGGCCGGCTCCAGCCAGTTGACCACGCGCGGCCCGATGGCGATCTCGCCGCCCGTGATCTCCTCCAGGCCAGCCACCATGCGCAGCAGCGTGCTCTTGCCGCAGCCCGAGGGCCCCACGATGACGACAAACTCGCCGTCGGCGATCTCGGCATCGACCCCGTGGATGGCCTTGAAGGCCTTGGGGCCGAAGCCGTAGGTTTTCTCGACGCGACGCAGAGCGATGGAACCCATGGGAACGCAGGCTTTCTTGAATCGAAGGTCGGGCAGTGGGTTGCGGGAAGATGAGATGCCGGATGCGTATTGAACCGCTGGTTCACTTCTCGGAGTCCACCAGGCCCTTGACGAACCACTTCTGCATCAGCAGCACCACCAGGGCGGGCGGGATCATCGCGAGCATGGCCGTGGCCATCACCGCATTCCACTCGGTGGCCGCATCACCCCCGGAAATCATGCGCTTGATGCCCATGACCACCGGGTACATGTTCTCGTCTGTGGTCATCAGCAAGGGCCAGAGGTACTGGTTCCAGCCGTAGATGAACTGGATCACGAACAGGGCCGCGATGGACGTGGCCGACAGCGGCAGCAGCACGTCCTTGAAGAACTTCATGGGTCCTGCGCCGTCGATGCGGGCTGCCTCGACGAGCTCGTCGGGAATGGTCAGGAAGAACTGCCGGAACAGGAAGGTGGCGGTGGCCGAGGCGATCAAGGGCACCGTCAGGCCGGCGTAGGTGTTGAGCAGCCCGAGGTCAGACACCACCTTGTAGGTGGGCAGGATGCGCACCTCCACCGGCAGCATCAGGGTGATGAAGATCATCCAGAACACCAGGCTGCGCCCAGGAAAGCGGAAGTACACCACCGCAAAGGCCGACAGCAGCGAGATGGCGATCTTGCCCAGCGCGATGGTCAAGGCGCTGACCAGGCTGACCATCAGCATGGGTGCGGCCGGCGGCACCCGGGTGCCGTACTCCGTGACACCGCCGAACAGCGCGAAGCGGTAGCTGTTGAGGAAGTTGTCCCCCGGCCACAGCGACATGGGCACGTTCTGCACGATCTGCTCGGCCGTCTGTGTGCTGGCCACGAAGGTGATGTAGACGGGAAACGCGACGATGATGACCCCGAGCACGAGCACGAGGTGCGACAGCGCCGTGGCCACAGGGCGGTTCTCAACCATTCAGGTGCAGCCCTTGATGCAAATGCAGTGGTTCATCATCAGTAATGCACCCGCCGCTCGACGTAGCGGAACTGCACCACCGTCAGCGCGATCAGGATGGCCATCAACACCACCGATTGCGCGGCCGAGCCGCCCAGGTCCATGGCCTTGAAGCCGTCGTGGTAGACCTTGTAGACCAGGATGGCCGTGTCCTTGCCGGGGCCGCCGGAGGTGGCGGCGTCCACGATGGCAAAGGTGTCGATGAACACGTAGATGATGTTGATGACCAGCAGGAAGAAGGTGGTGGGCGTGAGCAGCGGGAACTGCACCGTCCAGAAGCGCCGCCAGGGGCCGGCGCCGTCGATGGCAGCAGCCTCCACCAGGCTCTTCGGGATCGACTGCATGAACTGGATGAAGATGTACACCGAAACGATGTCGGTGCCGGAGAAGAGCAGGATCGCCCCCGGGAACGTGTCGACGAGACCGAGTCCATTGATGATCTGGTAGGTCGCCACCTGCGTGGTCACGCCC
>CAYSOD010000325.1:0-4898 GCA_964432385.1 uncultured Rubrivivax sp. | reverse complement strand
GGTATTGACGGTGGGTGGTGTGGCCGGCGCTGGCACCATCACCGACAACGATATCGCTCCGATCCTTGACGCAGCCAGCGATACAGGCCCCCGCGACAGTGTGACTCGTGTGCTCAACCCTGAGATTGCAGTTTCTGGGGGAAGCGTCATGTCGCCGGGAGGCAGCGCCCGCCTACTGGATCCGGCTGGGCGCATTGTTGGCAGCACGCCTATTTCAGCAGTCAACGCCACGGCTGGCCAAGTCAAGGTTCCCACGGGGCAGCTTGATGACGGTGTATATACCTTCACCGCTCAGATCCTGGACGACAAAGGCCAGGTGGCGGCTTCCAGTCCGGTCACGATCACGATCGTGACGGATCGCGATGGGGTTCCGCCGTCGGTGGAGTTGGCGGCCAACGGCGGTGACTTCAACCGCGACGGTGTGGCAGATTGGGAGCAGAACAACGTTGCCCAGTTGCCGCTGACCTCATTGGCTGCCTATCAGGCCGGAAAGGCGGCGCCGGCGGCCAGCTTTGGCGCGGTCATCGTCGGACAGCCGGACGCGGTCTCTCCAGGTGGAGTCAAGCTTGATGCTGGAGCCCAGCTGTTTGACGTCACGGTCAAGGCACTTCCGGCCCAACCCATGCCGGCTGGTAGCCAAGCGGCGACTCCACTTTATGACTTCACGGTCACCAGCCAGACTGGCGCTGCGCTTCAGGACGTCAACCCCTCGCGGCCAGGCCTGCAAACGCAGGTCGTCATTGACATACCCGCAGGAGTTGCAGCCAATGCGTTCCTGAAGTTCGATACCAGCACGCTGAAATGGTCCAACCTGACCAACCCGGCAGCTCTCAACGCATCCGCCGATGGCGCAGCCCTGATCGACGCCAACCGTGATGGCAAGATTGAGCGCGTGGTTCTGACACTGACCGATGGCGGTATCGGCGACATGGATGGGATCGTCAACGGGCTCATCTTGGATCCTGGGCTGCTCGCAATCATCCCACCCAGCATCACTGGGCCATCGGGTACTGCGGGTGCTTCCAGCAGCGAGAAGAGCGTACCGGAAAGAACAACGCCGATCGCTTCCTTCAGTGCAAATGAGACGGTCACCTGGAGTATTGTGGGCGGAGCCGACCAAGCTCTTTTCAATATCGACTCGGCGGGCCGCCTTGTCTTCAAGGCACCACAGGACTTTGAGGCACCGAAGGATGCCGATGGCAACAACGTGTATCTCGTGCAAGTTCAGGCCATCAACAGTCTTGGCGCCACGTCGGTTCAGACGGTGTCCGTGCGGGTTACAGACGTCGGCTCTCCTGTCTACTATTCAGTGCTGCCGAATGGCGACCGGAGTCTGGCCACTGCAGCAAAGGCAGGAGAGGCGGGTAACGTTCAGTTCTACACCGCTGACTCCACAGCGCCCAACACCATCTCCCTGAAGGCTTGGTACAACCCTTTGACCGGAGACTGGTTCTACGGCCGATCTGATGTTGCCGCGCCGTACGAGTGCTACGTGGAGCGTCCGGAAGTCGTACTCGGTCGGGTACTCGATAGGGGTCAAGGCGCGTTTGACGTCCGAACCTACGTGAACAGTGCAGGCATCACGCAAATCATGAGCAAGGAGACGGCCGTTCGTTTGGGACTCGAGTCTCAAGGCTATCGGGACCTGGGTGACAGCTACGTGTTTGCTTCCGCAGATGAGCTTCCAGTCGGGTTGGTGGGCGTGCCACCGGGCAGTGGCGAGACGGATGGCGGCCCATGAGTTCAGAGCCAAAGCACGCTTGTACCAACTCACCCAACAACACGGAATCGATATGAAGACCGACAACCTCAAACCAACCCTCCTGCGCGCAGTTGCTTTGCTGGTGGCCGCATGCGCCTTCGGTGCCTCGAGCGCCCAGGCCCAAACACAGAAAGAGGCCGAGAACTTCTGGTACGCCCAAGGTACGCTGGGCATGGTCAAGGCGAGTCACAGCGATGTAGCTGCCAAGCTCAGTGATTTCGTGCAGGTCTCGGGAGCCTCGTTCTTTGACCGGGGGCGTACCGGCTCCATCGTCCTGGGTCGACAGTCATTTGAAGAGGATGGATGGGTACGCGACCACCCTGCCCGCTTTGAATTGGAGGCGTGGTTCGGATCAGCCAAGCGCTCTTCCGTTCGACTGGGCGCCTTGTCCGCGTCAACGGACGATACGGTAAAGGCCCGCGCGCTTATGGCCAACTTTCTGGCTCGGTTGACCGACAGCGAGGAGAAGGCCAGCAACCGCCTCCCCCTCTGGCGCACATGGTTCGGTGTGGGCTTGGGGTACGCCAATGTCAGCTACCCGAGCGCCACCCTGTCGGGCTGCAACTGCCTTCGCGCAGCAGACAGTGATGGTGAGATGGTCGTACAGGCCAAGCTGGCAGTTGAGCGTTACATCGCCCAGGATACGATGCTGGTAGCCCAGGCGGCACGGGTCTGGTTACCTGGGGCGTCCTTTGGAACCGGAAATTTCCCGCGTACGCAGTATGGCGACTGGGGGGTGACAACCTATTCCGTAGGTCTGCGGATGGCATTCCGCTGAAATCCCTCTGAAGGGCCCGCTGTTGGAATGTCAAGAGCAGGGGCTGGTGGCGGCCAACTGAACCACTACCCGCACGTCTGATGACGCACAGGCGGCTTGTATCGGCTCAAGGGCTCGGTAAAGGTATCGGGGGTAGGTACATGCAGGGACAATCCCGCTGGTGTAACTCACCGTTTCGCCAGCTTTACCCCCATGCCCCCCCCCCCCCTGCCCCACTCCCCCCCCCCCACCCTGCCGCTGCACACCCGCGGCCCGCGGCGTCCCAACTCCCCCCTGGGCGCAGACCCGCCCCCGCCCTGCACGAATCCCGCCTCCACAGCCTGCCGTTGATCGCCCGCGGCAAGGTGCGTGACAACTACGCCGTGGGCGCAGACCGGCTGCTGATGGTGGCCAGCGACCGCATCTCGGCCTTTGACGTGATCATGGGCGAGCCCATCCCGGGCAAGGGCGAGCTGCTCACGCGCGTGGCGCTGTTCTGGTTCGACCGGCTTTCGCACATCGTGCCCCACCACCTGACCGGCCAGGCACCTGAAAGCGTGGTGGCGCCTGACGAGGTGGACCAGGTGCGTGGACGCTCCATGCTGGTCAAGCGATTGAAGCCCTTGCCCATCGAGGCCGTGGTGCGCGGCTACTTGGCCGGCTCGGGCTGGAAGGAGTACCAGGAAGGCGGCTCCGTGTGCGGCGTGCAATTGCCCCCGGGGCTGCGCAACGCCAGCCGCCTGCCCGAGCCCATCTTCACGCCCGCCACCAAGGCCGAGGCCGGCGCGCACGACGAGAACATTACCTTCGAGCAGGCCGCGGCCCTCATCGGGCCCGAACTGGCGGCCCGCGTGCGCGAGGTGTCGATCCGCCTGTATTCGGAATCGGCCGCCTACGCGCTCAGCCGCGGCATAGTGATTGCCGACACCAAGTTCGAGTTCGGCCTGGACGAGCAGGGCACGCTCACGCTGATGGACGAGGTGCTCACGCCCGACTCCTCGCGCTTCTGGCCGCTGGAATCCTGGAAGGAGGGCGCCAATCCGCCCAGCTTCGACAAGCAGTACCTGCGCGACTGGCTGGAGCAGGCGCAGGTGGACGGCCGGCCCTGGAACAAGACTGCGCCGGCGCCCGCATTGCCGCCCGAGGTGGTGAAGGCCACTGCGGAGCGCTACCAGGCCGCGGCACGGGCGCTGCTGGGCGCCTGAGCAAGGGCTCTAGGGTCAGCGCTGGTCGTCAGCGCCTGTGTGAAGTGATCCGGTGAGCGCGTGCGCCCGAGCCAGCGTGCCGGTACACCTCACAGGTTCTCAGTGCAACTTCACCCGCGGCTCGGTGCGCCGTGTGATCAGCCGGGCGGCCGAGCCCAGCGCCGTCTTCCACCAGCCATGCAGGGCCAGCTCGTGCATCTTGTACAACGACAGGTACATGCCGCGGGCGAACAACCCCTCGACCCAGAGGTTGCCACCGACGAGTGAGCCCATGAGGTTGCCCACCGTGGAGTAGTGGCCGAGCGAGACGAGCGAGCCGAAGTCGCGGTAGCGCCAGGGCTCGAGTGGTGCGCCCCGCAGGCGACGCTGGAGTTGCCGCACGAGGTGCGAGGCCTGCTGGTGCGCGGCCTGGGCCCGCGGGGGCACCTGCCCGGCACGGGCCCCGGGCCCGTCCCAGGCCACGGCGGCGCAGTCGCCGATGGCAAAGATGGACGGGTCGCGCGTGGTCTGCAGCGTGGGCCCGACCACCAGCTGGTTCAGCCGGTTGGTCTCCAGCCCAGCCAGGTCGCGCAGGAAGGGGGGCGCCTTCACGCCGGCCGCCCAGACCACCAGTTCGGCCGGGATGAATGCGCCGCCTTCAATCTGCACACCGTCGGCCTGCACCGCGCTCACCTTGGCGCTGGTTTGCACCTGCACCCCCAGACCCTGCAAAAGGCGGTGAGCGGCGCCCGAGACACGTTCGGGCAAGGCGGGCAGGATGCGCGGCCCCGCCTCGATGAGGTGGATGCGGATGTCGCGCTCCGGGTCGATGCGCTCCAGCCCGTAGCTCACCAGTGTGCGCGTGGCCTTGTGAAGCTCCGCGGCCAGTTCCACGCCCGTGGCCCCGGCGCCGATGATGGCCACCTGCAGCTGCGGTGGCCGCAGGGGCTCAGACTGCATGTGGGCACGCAGGCAGGCGTTCACCAGGCGGCGGTGAAAGCGCTGCGCCTGCTCGGGCGTCTCCAGCGAGATGGCATGCTCGGCCACGCCGGGGGTGCCGAAGTCGTTGGTCTGGCTGCCCACGGCGATGACCAGGGTGTCATAGGCCCGGCTGTAGCCCGGGGTGACGAGCTGCCCATCTTCATCGAGCACCGGGCCGACGTGGACCAGGCGACGTTCCCGGTCCAGGCCGACC
>CAYSOD010000324.1:0-4899 GCA_964432385.1 uncultured Rubrivivax sp. | reverse complement strand
AAAGCGCGAATGGCCCGTCTCGATGACCAGGCCCAGCAGCTCGTCGTAGGGCGCATTGATGTCCAGCAGGTCCATGCGGGGCGCGGCCACCATCACGTCACCCGCCGTCATGTCGGCCATGCGGATCACGCCCTCGAGCATGGCACGTGACTCCGGGCCGATCAGTTCGCGCTCTTCAGCGTCTGCCAGCGTCTCGATCAGCTCGGCCCGGGAGTCAGGGCCGGGGGAGATGAACTCGACCAGACGGTCGAGGATGCTGCGCTTGTCCGAGGGCTTGTCCGCCGGGCGTTGCGAGGGCGCCCGGGCGGACCGCCCAGAATGGGGTTCTGACACGACAGTGCCGGAAGTGACGACAAGCGAGAGAATAACGCACTGCCTTCTTCAGGCCGCCTGAAGCCATTTGATGCCTCTTGACGGCGGCCCAGGCTTGAACGACAGTCCGCCGCCCTCAGCTCCTCCCTTCCAACTCCGCATACGCGACCACGCGCAGCCCCATGTCCCTCATCCCCGCCACCATCCTCACCGGCTTCCTGGGCGCAGGCAAGACCACGCTGCTCAAGCGTGTGCTCACCGAAGCTCACGGGCAGAAGATCGCCGTCATCGAAAACGAATTCGGCGAGGAGAACATCGACAACGACATCCTGTCGGTGAACACCGAAGAGCAGATCATCCAGATGAGCAACGGCTGTGTCTGCTGCACCATCCGGGAAGACCTGCGCAGCACGCTGGCCGACCTCGCCGAGAAGCGTCGCAAAGGCGAGTTGAGTTTCGACCGCGTGGTCATCGAAACCACCGGCTTGGCCGACCCGGGCCCCGTGGCGCAGACCTTCTTCATGGATGACGAAGTGGCCGGCAGTTACCTGCTGGACTCCATCCTCACCCTGGTGGACGCCAAGCACGCCGACACCCAGCTCGACACGCGCCAGGAGGCGCGGCGTCAGGTGGGGTTCGCCGACCAGATCTTCATCAGCAAAACCGACCTCGTGGCCAAGGAGGCCGTGGACGCCCTCATCCACCGCCTCAAGCACATGAACCCGCGCGCACCGCAGAAGGCCGTTCACTTCGGCGAGGTCGCGATTTCCGAAGTCTTCGACCTCAAGGGTTTCAATCTCAACGCCAAGCTCGACATCGACCCGGACTTCCTCAAGGCCGAGGACGACCATGGGCACCATCATGGGCATGACCATCACCAGGGCCACGACCATGAACACGATGAGCACTGCGACCACCCCCATCACCACGCCCACGACGACGACGTCAAGTCTTTCGTGTTCCGCAGCGACCGGGCCTTCAACCCGGCCAAGCTGGAAGACTTCTTGGGCGCCATCGTGCAGGTCTACGGCCCGAAGATGCTGCGCTACAAGGGCGTGCTCTACATGAAGGGCAGTGACCGCAAGGTGGTCTTTCAGGGCGTGCACCAACTGATGGGCAGCGACCTCGGGCCCAAATGGATGCCCGGCGAGAAGAAACAGAACAAGATGGTCTTCATCGGCATCGACCTGCCCCGCGACGTGCTCCTGCAAGGGCTGGAACAGTGCCTCGCCTGACCGCTTTTCAGAGGGTATTCAGACCTCTCGGGGCAGCCCCGGACAGCCACGGAGCCCGTGGCTACAATCCGCGCGCCCGAAAACCCGAGCCCAAGATCCGGATGTTTGTTGCCAGGGGTTCACCCCGCGTGCCCTGACGAGCGCGCAGGCCCCCCACGCAGCGGCGGACGGTGATCGCCCAAGGTCAGGAGAGACCCGTGAGCAAGACGCCCGCCAAGACCGCCCCGAAGGCGGCCCCCAAGCCCTCCAAGGCCGCCCCTGCCAAAGCGGCCGCGGCGCCTGCTCCAACCAGCAAGTCCTCGCCCACCAAGGACGCGAGCAGCAAGAAGCCCGCGCCCGCGCCTCAACCCGTCTCGAAGGACACGGGCAAGAAGACTACCGCACCTGCGACAGCAGTCACCACCACCACCCACACCTTTGCAGATCGCTTCGGGCCAGCGCGAGCAGCGGCCCGAACGCTCCCTGAACCCATGAACATCGTGAAACCCGCCGTGAAGGTGGACCCCAAGCTCGCCAACGCATGGAAGACCAAGGCCGGACGTGACCTCACCGAGGCCGAATTGCTGGCCATGCCCGAGTCCGAATACATGAACGATCAGCAGATCGACTTCTTCCGCGTGCGCCTGCAGGCGCAGAAAGACGACCTGCTGTCCAACGCCGGAGAAACCACCGAACACCTGCGCGAAGACACGACCATCGTGCCCGATCCGGCCGATCGAGCCACGATCGAGGAAGAGCATGCGCTGGAGTTGCGCACCCGCGACCGTGAACGCAAGCTTCTGAAGAAGATCAGCCAGGCCCTGAACCGGCTGGACACGGGCGAGTACGGTTTCTGCGACGAGACGGGCGAGCCCATCGGTCTGCCCCGCCTGCTGGCCCGACCGACCGCCACGCTGTCGCTGGAAGCGCAGCAGCGCCGGGAACTGAAGCAGAAGATGTTCGGCGACTGATCAACTCCTGACAGGCCCCATGTCGGACTCGCGCGACAAGGACTCCGGTTTCCTGAAGAAGGTGGTGAAGTTCGTCTCCAATCCCATCACCGAATGGGGAGACGCGAGCAACCTGGCGCCCGGAAACACCGCAAGTGGGCCAGCGGCTGCAGACCGGTCGGAACTGCAGGTCATGATCGAGCGCAAAAGGCGCAACGACTTCGTCCGCCGCCAGGAACTGGATCTGCTGAGGCAAGTCCGCCGTCAAGGGCTGACGGGCGATCAGGTGCGCGCTCTGCAACGCGAGGCGGGCGTGGAGGCGTCGGGCTTCGAAGCCACGGAGCAGGATGCCCTGCCGGCCACCGAACTGCGGCGCCGCATAGACGGCATCGAGCGGGACATGGCCTACGAAGACACGGTGGCCCATACCCGCACCATGCCGCTGAGCCTGCCCGACGCGGGCGATGAAGGCAAGGCCATCCCGGCCAACCGCAAGACCACCTCACCTGTCGAACTGGGCAGCACGGGGACAACGCCGTTCCAGACACCGTCGCAGCGCTCCCAGGAGTACTTTCAGAAGATCGACCTGCATTTCGATCCGACGCCGCCGGCCGTACCCCTTGCGCGGCAAGAGGGTCTGAATTCCTCGGCCACTGCGCTGGCCACTGGCAGGGATTCCAGCTCCGGCGCGCTGGGCCAGAGTCCCCCGCAAGCCCAGGCTTCGGCATCACGCCCTCCCGCACAGGCCCGCAGCATCGAACACGACCCCGTGCTGGATGAAGCGGCGATTGCCTTTGCGAACGCCGATTTCGCGGCCAGCGAGAAGGCCTTGCGATCCCTGCTCTCGCGCGGCGGTGCGCGGGAGGGGCACCAGCTCACCTGGCAGGCCCTGCTGGACCTTTACCGCGCCATGGGGCAGCAGCAGCGCTTTGACGCCACGGCAGCGGCCTACGTGAAATCGTTTGGCGAGCCTTCACCCACATGGGTTTCCATCCCCCGCCTGGCGATGAAGATGCATGGGGGGCCCGGGTCGGCCGTGCCGCAGGAGGGGCTGACCACGGCACCGGGCACCGAGGGCGCTTCGGGGCCAGCGCGGTCAGCTGCAGAGCCGTCCTCGCCCTGGCGCTGTCCACCACAACTCGACAGCTCTTCAGTCCAGGCCGTGCGGGCACACGTGCTGCAGTCCGCAGGCGAGCCGGTCATCGATTGGGCAGCCTTGAAGTCTTTGGACCGCCAAGGAGCGGACGCTTTGCGCTTACTCCTGCGCGAGTGGTCCGCCAGGCCCGTGAAGATGGGTTGGGTGGGAGTCTCGGCACTCTTCACCGTCCTGGACCAGGCGGCTCCGCCCGGGGACCACCTCGCCGATCCGGCGTTCTGGTTGGTGCGACTGGAGACGATTCGCCTGCTGGGTGCGAGGGGCGCTTACGAGTTGGCCGCTGAGGACTATGCCGCCACTTATGGCGCCGCAGCGCCTGAATGGTCGCGTGCTGCGGCGACCGTCATCACGTCCGGTGACACCCCGCTCGAACTGAAGTCCATGCCCCCCGTGTTTGACGTCTCGACCATGGCCGGCGATTTGAGCCAGGATGCCACGGCCACGGTGGAACTGGTGGGGCAATTGACGGGCGACATCAGCAGCACCATGGCCCACGCCCTTTCAGACATCCAGGAGGCCACCACGGTACTGGTGTCCTGCAGCCGCCTGATCCACCTGGACCTGATGGCCGCGGGTGAGCTCTCGAACTGGGTATCTTCGCGGTGCTCCGAGGGCCGAGCCGTCCGGTTCACCGAAGTGCACCGCATGGTGGCCCTGTTTTTCTGTGCCATGGGCCTGGACGACCTCGCGCCCATCGAACTGAGGCCTTTGTGACCGAATCCTTTCACGGCACGACCATCCTGAGTGTGCGGCGCGGCCGCAGCGTGGCCATGGGCGGGGACGGCCAGGTCACCCTGGGCAATATCGTGGTGAAGGCCACGGCCCGCAAGGTGCGCAAGCTTCATCGCGAGCAGGTGCTGGCCGGGTTTGCCGGCGCCACGGCGGACGCGTTCACGCTGTTCGAGCGCTTCGAGGCGAAGCTGGAAAAGCACCAGGGACATCTGGTCAGGGCTGCCGTCGAGCTGACCAAGGACTGGCGTACCGACCGGGTGCTGCGTCGCCTGGAGGCCATGCTGGCCGTGGCGGATCGCGAGACCTCGCTCATCATCACAGGCAATGGTGACGTGCTGGAGCCCGAGCGCGGCATCGTGGCCATCGGCTCGGGCGGTGCGTACGCGCAAGCCGCTGCGGTAGCCCTGGTGGAACACACCACGTTGGACCCTGCTGACGTGGTGGCCAAAGCGCTGGGCATTGCCGGAGACCTGTGCATCTATACCAACCAGCAGCACACCATCGAGGTGCTGCAATGAGTCAATCTCCAGGCTCC
>CAYSOD010000323.1:0-4904 GCA_964432385.1 uncultured Rubrivivax sp. | reverse complement strand
AGGCGGTACGCGAGTTCAGCGACCTGCCCATCCTGATGCTGACTGCGCGGGTGCACGAACTTGACCGTCTCCTAGGCCTGAACAGTGGCGCCGACGACTACGTGTGCAAGCCCTTCAGCCCGCGTGAGGTCATGGCCCGGGTGCAGGCGCTGCTGCGGCGTGCCGAAGGCCGGGTGTCGCAGACGGCCAGGCCATGGCAGGTCGACGACGCAGGACTGCGCATCGCCTGGCACGGCCAGTGGCTGGCGCTCACCCCCTTGGAGTTCCGGATGTTCAGGCAGTTGCTCAGCCAGCCCGGACGTGTGTTTTCCCGAGCCCAGTTGCTGGAAAGCGGCCACGCCGAAACCCGGGATGTGGGCGATCGCGCCATCGACACCCACATCAAGAACCTGCGCCGCAAACTCCAGGCTGTACACGGTGACGGGGACTGCATCGCGTCGGTCTACGGCGTAGGCTACCGGTTCGACAGCCCCGGCGGCGGCTGAAGCGAACCCAGGTCAGATGTGGCGCGTGGCTGGCGTGCAGACACCCCCCGCGTCAGCAACGGGGTCAGAAAAAGCGGATCAGAACGGAATGTCGTCATCCATGTCGTCGAAGCTGGTGGCCGACTTGGCCGGCGCCGACTTGGCCGCAGGGGCGCTGCGCTGCGGCGGGGCCGAGCGTGCCGGGGCGCCGCCGCCCACGTCGTCACCGCCACCCATCCCGCCGCCCATGCCGCCTTCACGGCCGCCCAGCAACTGCATCTCGGTGGCCACGATGTCCACGGTGTTGCGCTCGATGCCGTCCTTGTCGGTGTACTTGCCGTACTTCAGGCGGCCTTCCACGTACACCGGACGACCTTTCTTGAGGTATTCGCCTGCAATCTCGGCCAAGCGGTCGTAGAAGGTGACGCGGTGCCACTGGGTGTCTTCGATGCTCTCGCCGGAGGCTTTGTCCTTGCGCCGGCTGGAGGTGGCGATGGAGACATTGCAGATGGCTGCGCCGCTGGGGGCATAGCGTACTTCGGGGTCGCGCCCGCAGTTGCCGACGAGGATGACTTTGTTGACCGAGGCCATGAGGGCTCTCCTGGATGGGGGTGTGTGTGAATCGGTCTCCTGCGCCAGCCCGAAGGGCCGCGGCGGGGAGTGCAGAGGCATGATACCGACGCACCGCGGGTCGTCCACCCCCGCAAGAGGGGCCTGAAGGAGGGACGCCTACCGGAACCCTACCCGGTCCAGCATCTGCTGCACCTTGACCTGATTCATCCCCACGCGGCTGGTCGGAATCACCTCGCTCTTGAACGTTCCTCCGGTGATCGCTTTGAGGGCCGGGTTGTCAAAGCTCACGCCCTGGGCGACCGGCCACTCGTTGTTGCCGTTGGCGAAGTGGGCCTGCGCCTGGGCGCTGGTCAGGTATTCCAGAAACTGCACGGCCGCGGGCACGTTCTTGGAGTGCCGGGCCACGGCCCCGCCCGCAATGTTCAGGTGCGCGCCCCAGCTGGATTGATTCGGGAAGACCACGCCCACCTTGTCGACCACGGCCTTGTCTTCGGGTTTGGCCGAGCGCATCAGCCGCGCGAGGTAGTAGGTGTTGGTCAGCGCCACGCTGCACTCGCCGCTGGCCACGCCCACGATCTGGTCGGTGTCGCCGCCCTTGGGGCTGCGCGCCATATTGGCCACCAGCCCCTTGAGCCAGGCCTCGGTCTTGTCCGGCCCGATGTGCTCGACCAGGGCGCCGAACAGGCTCAAGTTGTAGGGGTGGGCGCCCGAGCGCACGCACAGCCGCCCCTTGTTCGCCGGGTCAGCGAGCTTTTCGTAGGTGTCCACCTCTTCGCGCTTGACCTTGGCCTTGTCGTACACGATCACCCGGGCCCGCGTGGACAGGCCGAACCAGGCGGTGCCCTCGTCGGTGGCCTTGGCACGCAGGTTGACGGGAATGGCCTTTTCCAGCACGGCGGACTTCACTGGGCGAAACAGGCCGTCCACCTCGGCGCGCCACAGCCGCGCGGCGTCCACCAGCAGGATCACGTCAGCGGGCGAGGCGGCGCCCTCGGCGCGCAGGCGCGCGAGGATGCCGGCATCGTCGGCGTCCACGCGCCGGATGGCGATGCCCGTGGCCTGGGTGAAGCCGCTGTACAGCGCCTCGTCCGTGGGGTAGTGACGCGCCGAATACAGGTTGATCACCTTGTCTTGCGCCCAGGCGCAGGTTCCTGTCAGTCCCGTCAGGGTGACCGCGCCCAGCAGGGCGATGGCCAGGGTGCGGGCGCGGACGCGCAGGCCAGGGCCGGGCTGGGCGGTGCTTGACGGCTGAGCGCCAGGGGCGCGGCTGACGGGGTCCGAAGAGAAAACGGCGCGGCAGGCGGCGTGGTGGAGGTTCATGGGCGGTGCACGTGTGGGGTGGGTGTGGTAACTGGTCCGACTCTATCATCGAATGCGAATCATTCCTATTTGCGTTGAATCAAGTGATGGAACCTGATCAGGCCTCGTGACCGGTGTTCACCTTCCTGGTGTCTTCTACAGGTACCGGTCCGGATCCCTCTTTCAGGGCCGGCTTCTGGGGGTGAACGATGCCCGGGCCTGCCTTACCATCGCCGCCGCCCATGACCGATGACGCGCCGCCCCTGGACGAGCCTCCGCCCTTCTTGCTCGAAGACGATGCGCAGGCCTACACCCTGAGCGCTCCCCCCTCAAGGCGCCCGCCGACGCCGGGCGAAGCCCTGCAGGTGCTGCGCGACGTGTTTGGCTACGGCGCCTTCCGCGCGGGGCAGGCCGAGATCGTGGAGCACGTCAGCGCCGGTGGCGATGCGCTGGTCCTGATGCCCACGGGCGGCGGCAAGAGCCTGTGCTATCAGGTGCCCGCCATCGTGCGCCACCGCGGTGGCCACGGCGTGACCGTGGTGGTCAGCCCCTTGATTGCGCTGATGCACGACCAGGTGGGCGCGCTGGAAGAGGCCGGCGTGCACGCCGCCTTCCTCAACAGCACGCTCGACGGTGACGAAGCGCGGCGCATCGAGCGCGAACTTCTGTCGGGCCGCCTCGTGCTGCTGTACGCCGCGCCCGAGCGCGTGTTGAACCCGCGCTTCCTGGCGATGCTCGATTCTTTGCAGGAGCGTGGACGCCTGAGCCTGTTCGCCATCGACGAGGCGCATTGCGTCAGCCAATGGGGCCACGACTTCCGCGCCGACTACCTGGGCCTGTCCGCCCTGCACGAGCGCTACCCCGGCGTGCCGCGCGTGGCGCTGACCGCCACCGCCGACGAGCACACGCGGCAGGACATCGTGGAGCGCCTGTCGCTGGCCGGGGCGCGCCGGTTCGTCGCCAGCTTCGACCGCCCGAACATCCGCTACACCATCGTCGAAAAGGACAACGCCCGCGCCCAGCTGCTGCGCTTCCTGCGCGACGAGCACGAAGGCGAGGCCGGCATCGTCTACTGCCAGAGCCGGCGCAAGGTGGAGGAGACGGCTGCCTGGCTGGCCGAGGAAGGCATCGCGGCGCTGCCGTACCACGCGGGCCTGGAGCCCGAGGTGCGCCGCCGCCACCAGGACCGCTTCCTGCGCGAGGACGGTCTGGTGATGGCCGCCACCATCGCCTTCGGCATGGGCATCGACAAGCCTGACGTGCGCTTTGTCGCCCACCTGGACCTGCCCAAGAACATCGAGAGCTACTACCAGGAGACGGGCCGCGCCGGACGAGACGGTGCGCCGGCCAACGCCTGGATGGCCTACGGCCTGGCCGACGTGGTGAACCAGCGCCGCATGATCGACGAGGGCGAGGCCGACGAGGAGTTCAAGCGCCTGCAGCGCGCCAAGCTGGAGGCCTTGCTGGCGCTGGCCGAGGCGCACGACTGCCGCCGCGTGCGCCTGCTGGCGTACTTTGGCGAGGGTGCGAAGGACAGTACAGGGGCTGGTGACTTGACCGGCCCAGGCAAAGAGGCGGGCACGGAATATGGAGGCGACCAAGTGGGCAGCCCCTACCGCTGCGGCAACTGCGACAACTGCCTGCAACCCCCCGCGACCTGGAATGCGACAGAGGCCGCCCGCAAGGCACTGAGCTGCATCTACCGCTTCGGCCAGCAAGGCGGCAGCAGCTACGGCGCCGGCCACCTGATCGACGTGCTGCGCGGCAAGCTCACCGACAAGGTGCAGCAGCGCGGCCACGAGCGGCTTTCCACGTTCGGCATCGGGGCCGATGTGAGCGAGGCGCAGTGGCGCGGCGTTCTGCGCCAGCTCATCGCCCTGGGTCACCTGCGCGCCGAGGGCGAGTACGGTACCTTGGGCATGACGCCCAGCGCACGACAGGTGCTGCGCGGCGAGGTGGAGTTGCTGCTGCGCGTGCCGGCCGAGCCGGTGCGGCGCGGCAAAGCCGGCCCGGGCGCGCGCAGCGGCCGCGCAGCCAAGACGGGAACTGATCGCCCACCACCGCTGCCCCTGGACGACACCGGGCTGGCGCTGTTCGCCGAACTCAAGGCGTGGCGGGCCGAGGTGGCGCGGGAGCACGGCCTGCCGGCGTATGTGATCTTTCACGACGCCACATTGGCCGAGATGGCTCGCGAGCGCCCGGCAAACCTGGACGATCTGGCCGGCATCAGCGGCGTGGGTGCCAAGAAGCTGCAGGCCTACGGCCAGGAGATCCTGCGCGTGCTGGGGCAACCGGCCTGATGTGCACTGAAAGGCAAGCATGCAGAATCGGCCGCAGCACACACCGCCCCTGCGCACTTCACCACCAGATACCGCCATGAACGACCGCCTGCGCTGCTTCTGCGAAGCCCAAGACCTCACCGGCGCCGCCGGCTGGTTGACCGACACCCGCCGCCGTCTTCACCGTCACCCCGAACTCTCCTTCCAGGAAGCCGACACCGCCGCCCTGGTGGCCGAGCGTCTGCAGGCCTGGGGCTGGCAGGTGACCACGGGGGTGGGCGGCCACGGC
>CAYSOD010000322.1:0-4933 GCA_964432385.1 uncultured Rubrivivax sp. | reverse complement strand
ACCATCGCCCAGGTGTCCAACCGGCAATAGGTCAGCAACTGCTGGCGCAACTCTTCTTTGCGCGCTGTCGTGGTTTCGGGCTCAGTGGCTTCAAGGTAGGCGTCCACGGCCATCTGGCCGTCGGCCACGCCCTCGAGTTGGGAGTGGTCCGCTCCGCCGCCGAGCGTGGGCAGCACGCTCTTGAGGCCCCACTTGCCCTGCTGGGCTGGGTGGTAGTAGTGCTGCTCGGTCACCGGCTTCAAGTCCACAAGCCGATGGCGGAGCTCCCTCAGGCTGTCTTCCAGGTGTGGGAACTGTGCCGCCAAGTTTGAGATCACCTGACCCTCGAAGCCGGCGTTGTAGACGAAGACCGGCCCGGCTGTGCCACACACCTGCACCAGGCTCTTGGCAAGGGCTCCCCTGGGGTCGCCACTACTTAGAACGCTGAACTCGTCTTGGTAACGTCAGCGACCTAGCAAGCATGAACGGCTCTTGAAGGCCCGACCGTCCAGTCGGTACAGATGCCGATATGCTTCCCGCTCATTTCAGGTTTGCGGACGCTGTCTGCCATGCCATGTCCAACGCTGAATCTCCAACCAACAAAACACGAGTGGGTAGCATCACGTTGGCCGGACTGCGGGCATTTGTAGCAGTTGTTGAAGCTCGGAGCTTCTCGGAGGGGGCACGTTCCTTGGGGCTGACACAGCCCAGTGTTTCCGTGCAAGTCGCAACCCTGGAGCATGCATGCGGCTTGCTACTTTGTCGCCGTAAACCCGAGTTCGAACTGACTGAGCCGGGTCGGGCACTCTTCGTCAAGGCCCGAAAGGTTGTTTTGGGTGTCGAGGAACTTGAAGCTGCTGTGGCCGGAGCACAGATGTCCCGAGGTCACCTGCGTATCGGTGTGTCGGTCCCTCATGTGGCCATGGGGCTGCTGGCCAGTTTTCGACAGGCGAACCCTGAGGTTGGAATCGAACTGACGATGGGAAATACCGCCAGCCTGCTGGCCGAATTGACGCGCTGCAGGATCGACGTGGGCATCATGACATTGATCGACCCTGACCCAACCTTCGACTGCAGATTGCTGTGCCGACCACGCCTCATGGTTTGTATGCCATCAAGCGACCTTTTGGTTCAGCGCAAGGCGCTTCGCATCGATGACCTTGCCGGTCGTGCGCTGGTCATGCGCGAACCCGGCTCCCAGACGCGTGCTTTACTGGAGTCGCTGCTAGCGCAGTCAGGAGTTTTGCCTGCATCAACCATCGAGACGGGAACACGCGAGGCGATGCGTGAGGCTGTGGCAGCAGGTCTTGGAATTGGTGTAATGTTTGACAACGAGCACGGCCACGACAAACGACTGGCCCTGGTGCCGTTGCAAGGGGTGCGAGCTGCACCAGCGGTTTATGCAGTGAGTCTCCCAGAGTCCTTGGGGCTACCAGCCGTATGCAACTGGATGGACCACGTGACGTCCACGGGTCAGGACCACATTAGCCGGGGCAAGCGGCCTGCGGGTCGCCGATAAGCCAGATCAGAGGGGTCAATCTTCCGGGCTTCCCGTGTGGAAGCTGCCAAGGCAGTTACCGGTCTTGCCTTTTGGCTTACAGCAGGATTTCGATCATGTTGGTTTAGTCGGATGACTTCGACGCCGACTTGCGGGTAGACAGCCGATAGCTGAGGGCGTCGCATCCTCGTTCATTTTCCCGACCCTGGCCGACCAAGTTCGCCGTGGCGTGGCTTGTAGACATGCGACGCACTTCGACCATTTCGAGCGCGCTGATGGTGGGACCACATACGCCGCCAGTGTCACATTGCCTTCACATAGAACGTGCAAACTATGAACCATTGTCCATAGCCTAATTCAATACAGCGAGTGTGTTGAAGCTGGCGAAATGCTTCACAGTCGCATGACCACCAACATCCACCACCCCGCGCTGTCCGAGATCCAGCGCCTGTTCGACCTTCGAGGCACTCTCGTTTATGGCGAGGCCGTCAACCAGATCGAACATGCGCTGCAGTGCGGCACTCTTGCCGCGCAAGAGTCGGCGCCAGCTTCTTTGGTGTTGGCTGCTTGGCTCCACGATATTGGGCATATGCAGCATCGTGATGCTGCAGCGGCCGTTAGCCAGGGCCGCGACGACGCGCACGAGGTCCTGGGTTCAAAACTTCTGGAGCGCTGGTTCGGACCTCAAGTCTCTGAGCCAGTGCGTCTTCATGTGCCGGCCAAGCGCTACCTGTGTGCCACAGAGCCAGGTTATTGGGATCAGCTGTCGCAGCTTTCCCAGCGTTCCTTGGTCATCCAGGGCGGCCCCATGACAGAGGATGAGGTCAAGGCCTTCGAACAAGGTCCGTACAGCCGTGATGCTGTACGACTTCGCCGGTGGGACGACATCGGAAAGCAGCGCGGCATGACCACCCTTCCATTTGTTCACTTCATGGCGTTGGCCGCAAGCGAACTGGGAACGACTTGAGTACGACGCTGAGTCATGCAGTCCTTACGTCTGAACTTAGCGCTACTTGCGATTGCTATCTTGAGTGCCGGTTGCGCTCCCCTGCAGCAAACTCCGGTCCCCAGAGGCTGGGGAGCTCTTCACGCTGACGCCTCGTCGCTGTCAGTGGGCCGTCCGCAAGACCATGGGTTGTCGCCCGAAAGACTTGCCCGGCTCGACGCTGTAATCGCCAGCGAAATCGCCGAGAAGCGGCTTCCCGGTGCCGTGATTGGCATCGCGCGTCATGGTCGCCTTGTCCACACCTACGTGGGCGGCGTGCAGGACCCAAGCTCGGGCAGTCCGATGTCGCGTGACTCGGTCTTCCGGATCTATTCAATGACCAAGCCCATGGTCGTGGCTACTGCGCTGACCTTGGTCGAAGAGGGCAGACTGCAGCTGACAGACCCAGTGGCGCGGTATCTACCAACATTGAAGCGTCTTCAAGTCAGCGTGCAGCATAGAGATGCTGCCACCGGCAGCACAGCCTCCAAGCTCGTCCCGGCCGATCGTGAGATGACGGTTCTCGACCTGATGCGCCACACCTCAGGCCTGACATATGGAGAGCGCTCAACCAACAAGCCAGTTCACGAGGCCTACAAGGCAAACGGACTAGACCTGGCGCCCTTTAAGTTGACCCGCGATCTCTTCGTCGATGGCGTTGCGAAGTCGCCCCTGATGGCTCAACCTGGAACTACGTTTGAGTATGGTTTATCCACAGACCTGTTGGGTGCCGTCATCGAAGTGATCACCGGACAGCGCCTCTCAGCAGCTATGCAGGATCGGTTGTGGAAGCCTTTGAAGATGGCCGACACAGCCTTCTGGGTGGCTCCATCTGCTCAGTCTCGCCTCGCGCAGCCCTTTGTAAGGGACCCCAGCGACGGCAGCAAACCAGATCTGCACGGCCTTGGCCGTATGGACACAGAGCCGGCTTTTGACTCTGGCGGTGCCGGCGCGGCGTCCACGTTGATGGACTACATGCGATTCAGCCAGATGCTGCTGAATGGAGGCACTCTGGATGGGGTTCGCGTGCTCAGTCGTCATTCAGTGCAGCTCATGGCATCTGACCATATCGATGCGCGCATCGGCAATCCGCTGGCTGCGAGCCTCGCGGTACTTGGTACTGCCGGATACAGCCATGGTCTTGGTGTGGGCGTGAGAACTGCAGACGGTACTGGCCTGCCTGGTTCAGTGGGTGAGATCACTTGGGCTGGGACAGGCGGCACCTACTTTCTGATCGATCCTAAAGAGCAGCTCGTCTTGGTTTACCTGACGCAGCGACCAGGAGCCAGTCGGGCCCAGTACCGCCGCTTGATACGGCAGCTGGCCTATCAGGCCATCGACGATTGACTCAAACCATTCACCACTGCAGCTTCAACCGAAGGGTCATCAATATGAACGACATAAGCCGACGCACACTGCTCGAATTCACCGCGGGCGGGCTGGTGCTCGGCGGTGCGGCCGCGCTGCCTGCTGCCGCTTGGGCGCAGGCCACCCCCAGGCGCGGTGGCACGCTGAGGGTTGCGCAGTGCTCAGCCAACCGCCGCACAGCAGACGCGTCGAACGCGCGGCACCCGTACTTCTACGTCGACTTGTCGACGCGCACTTCCTACAACTGCCTGACTTGGGTGAATGAGAAGCTGGAGTGGGAATACGAGTTGGCACGCGAAATTGCCCCCACCGACGACAAGCTGAATGTGTGGGACGTCAGCCTACGTGAGGGTGTTCTGTTCCACAGCGGCAAGGAAATGACCAGCGAGGACGTTGTCGCCTCCTTCGATGCGCACCGTGTTGGCGCTGTTTTCGCCAGCCAGATCCAGCGGATTGAGCCGTTGGGCAAGTACAAGGTGCGCTTCTTCCTATCCGAGGGTAATTCCGAGTTCCCCTACATCCTTGCCGAGTACAAGCACGGCATCATGGTTGCAGACACACCCGACAAGATCGGCCGCGATGGCATCGGCACTGGTCCATTCAAGATTGTCTCCGCCGACCCCAACCGCTCGACCACTTTCGAGCGTCACGAGCAGTACTGGCGTAAAGGCTTTCCTTACCTTGACCGTCTGGAAATCCACAACCGCGAAGGACAACAGGAAGCGGCCCTCAATGGTCTGCGTGCGCGTCAGTTCGATGCCGTACTCACGATCGACTCGCGCGGCCTGCGCCAGGTAGAGCGAGATGCCGACCTCGACATTTCTGTCGGGCGCGGCAGCTATCACTTCGTCATCCAGTTGCCCAAGCATTCCGGCTCGCCCTTTCAAGACAAGCGTGTGCGACAGGCGTTTGCGCTGGCCATCGACCGGGAGGCGATTGTGCGAATCGCCTACGGCGGCCGACTCGGATGGGTCGGGAACGACAGTCACCTGGTCTCTACCGATCCATCCTTCCTAGCGCGGCCGGTCAAAAGAGACATTGCGATGGCAAAGCGGCTGCTGGCTGATGCCGGGTATCCCAACGGCATCACGCTGCCCACGCTC
>CAYSOD010000321.1:0-4933 GCA_964432385.1 uncultured Rubrivivax sp. | reverse complement strand
GGCACCATGAACCTGACCGAGCCTCAGGCCGGCAGCGATCTGTCGATGGTGCGTACCCGGGCGGAGCCGCAAGCCGATGGCACTTACCGCATCTTCGGCACCAAGATCTACATCACCTACGGCGAGCACGACATGGCGGACAACATCGTCCACCTGGTGCTGGCACGAGTGACAGGTGCCCCAGAAGGGGTCAAGGGCATCTCCTTGTTCATCTGTCCCAAGGTGCTGGCCGACGGCACGCGCAATGACGTGCGATGCGTCAGTATCGAGCACAAGCTCGGCATCAAGGCCAGCCCCACGGCGGTGTTGCAGTACGGCGATGCCGGCGGCGCGACGGCTTATCTCGTCGGCCAGGAGAACCGGGGGCTTGAGTACATGTTCGTGATGATGAACTCGGCCCGCTTTGGTGTCGGGGTTCAGGGCATTGCGTTGGCAGAGCGGGCGTATCAGAAGGCGGTGCAGTACGCGCGCGACCGCGTGCAAAGCCGTCCCGTGGATGGCTCTCTGCATACGGCCGCGCCCATCATTCACCACCCCGATGTCAGGCGCATGCTGATGACCATGCGAGCGCACACCGAAGGGTGTCGCGCCATGGCCCTGGTGGCTGCGGCTGCGTTCGACGCGGCCCACGCTCACCCTGACCCCGCGGTGCGCCGCGACAACCAGGCCTTCTATGAGTTCCTGGTGCCGCTGGTCAAGGGCCTGTCCACGGAGATGAGCCTGGATGTTGCGAGCCTGGGCGTCCAGGTGCACGGCGGCATGGGCTTCATCGAGGAGACGGGAGCTGCGCAGTACCTGCGGGATGCCAAGATTCTGACCATCTATGAAGGCACGACGGCCATCCAGGCCAATGACTTGGTCGGCCGCAAGACCGCCCGCGACGGCGGTGCCACGGCCCGCGCGATGGCCGATCAGGTGGCCGCCACAGAACAAGCCTTGAAGGGCAGGGCGAGCCCAGCCAGCCAGGCCATGGCGCGCCGCTTGGGAAGTGCGCGTCAGGCCTTTCTGGATGTTGTGGACTTTGTGGTCAGCCGCACGCGCTCGGACCCCAACGCCGTCTTTGCAGGCAGCGTGCCCTATCTCATGATGGCCGGTACCTTGGTGGCCGGCTGGCAGATGGCGCGGGCGCTGATGGTGGCCGAAGACCGCCTGGATTCCGGTGAGGACCCCGAGTTCATGAAGGCCAAGATCGCCACATGCCGCTTCTACGGCGACCACCTGCTGCCCAGGACGGCCGCCTGGCGGGAGAGCATCGTCGACGGTGCAGAAGCCGTCAATGCCATGGCGCTTGAAGCGTTCTGAACTCCGGTCAGAGGCCTGGTTTCGACCTCGGCTTCAAGGGCCGACCCGACCCCGTCGGTCAGACAGGCAAAGAAAGAGCCCCTCGAAAGGGGCTCTTTTGGATTCAGTGGGGTGGGCTGGGGGAACGGCCCTGACAGGCCGGTACCGCCTCAGCGCAGGGTAGTGAACCTCACCTCGGGGCGATCGTCCGAGCGATGAATGGTGGTCACGTTCTGCTTCATGGCCCAGGGGCGCATCTGGTGGTGCAGGGGAATCACCAGGAATTCGTCGCGGGTCCTGACCAGAGCCTCGCGGATCATGGCGTTGCGCTTGGTCACATCGGTCTCGGTCTTCATGGCATCGGTCAGGCGGTCCACCACGGGGTCGCTGATCTTGCTGAAGTTGAAGTTGCCGTCAGCCCCTGAGGAGCGTGTGCGGATCAGTGATTGCAGCGAGTACTGTGCGTCGTAGGTGGCCACGCCCCAGCCCAGCAGGTAGATCGACGAGTCGAAGTTCTGCACCTTCTGGATGAAAGTGGCCATGTTTTCGGCCGCCAGTTGCGCCTTCACGCCAATGCGGGCCCACATGGCCACCACGGCCTGGCAGATTTCCTCGTCGTTGACGTAGCGGTTGTTCGGGCAGTTCAGACGGGTCTCGAAGCCATCGGGGTAGCCAGCGTCGGCCAGCAACTTCTTGGCCGCGTCCACGTTGGCCGGTGCAGGCCTGTCCAGTGCGGCATCGTGGCCGTTGACACCGGGCGCCACGATCAAGGCGGCTGGGATGGAAAGGCCCCGCATGGTGCTGCGCTGGATGGCGGCGCGGTCGATGGCCAGTGACAGGGCCTGACGCACACGCTTGTCGGCAAACGGGTTCTTGCCCTTCACGTTGCTGTGCTTGAGTTCGGCGCTGCCGATGTCGGGCGCCAGGTAGATGGTGCGCACTTCGGGGCCGTCCAGCACCTTGAGTTTGCTGTCAGCACGCAGACGCGCCACGTCTTGCGTGGGCAGATCGGTCAGCAGGTCCACGTCGCCCGACAGCAGGGCCGCGATGCGGGTGGGGTCGCTCTTGATGGGGGTGTAGACGACTTCCTTGACGTTGGAGGTGTGCTTGTCCCACCAATCGTTGTTGATCGTCATGGTCACGCGCTGTTCGGGCGTCCAACCGGTGATCTTGTAGGACCCGGTGCCCATCACATTGCGTGAGGCGAAGTTCTCCTCGTTGTTCTTGTAGTCCTGAACGTTGAGGCTCTTGTTCTTTTCAGCCCACGCCTTGCTCATGATGAAGAAGTTCACCAGGTTGCGCAGCAGGATGGGGTTGGGACCCGACAGGATCAGGTCCACGGTATGGCTGTCAATCTTCCGGACTTCAGAGACCCCGGTCACGTAGATCCCCATCGTGCCCTGTGGCTGCTTGATGCGGCCGTAGGAGAACACCACGTCATCGGCCGTGAGGGGTGTGCCGTCATGGAACTTGACGTTGCGTCGCAGCTCGAACCGGACCTGCGTGGGGCTGACGAAGGTCCACTTCGTGGCCAGCGCGGGCTCGACTTCGTACTTGTCGTTATAGCGAACCAAGCCCTCGTAGGCGTGCTGCAGGATGGCATTCGTCGTCGCGTGGTTCTGCGAGTGCGGGTCCAGGGTCAGGATGTCGTTCTGCGCAGCCCAGCGCAGCGTTTGGGCTTGGGCGGGCGCGGCCAGCGCGGCAGCCACCGAGGCCGCCACCAACATCAGCTTGAACTTCTTCATGCAAGGGCTCCAGGAGCAAATGAGGAGGTCGAGATGCTAGTGGCTGCAGCCAGGATTGGAAGCCGGGAAACCCCGATCACCCAGGAGTCCAGGGGTCAAGCCGGAAAGTCGTCACGCGTCAGATGGGCATCGCATCCGCTGCCAGCCGAGATCCAGCGACGGGCCAGACCGCGTACCAGCCCGGCGGGCAGCCAGGGCACGAACTGGCCTGGCGACGTCAGCACGCCGCAGCGGTAGGCTCCCGCGCCTTCTGACCAGACCAGCGCGGAACAGGGCCCCCGCCTGCTCTTGCTGATGAGCATGCCCAGGGGACAGGGCTGCGCCAGACAACACAGCCCGCAGCCGTTGCAGGGCTGCCCGAAGCCCGGCGGCTGGGGGGCTTGCGGGTGAATCCATACCACGTGGGTGGGGTTGCGTTCCGGTGAGGTGTGCATGTGCAGTCGGGTGCGAAACGGCCTCAAGTCGGCAATTTGCAGACGGATTTGACCGGCCTTGTCAGGAAACTGTGGGGTGGCTCAGGTTCCAATATGGCCGGGGCAAAGAAGGGCAACCGGCAATGCTAAAGTGCCCAGACAGAAGACACAGGTCCTTCCCGTCCCCTTGCTGAACGAGACAACAGCAAGGCGGGTCGCGATCCGCCAACCGGTGAAGCCGGGGCCGCGGAAGGTTGTTGAACCCATCGGAGTGCTGGTTACCGGCGCGAAAGGTGAGCGAATGATGATGCAGCAGTACAGGTCCAACTCTTATCTGTTCGGCGGTAACGCGCCGTACGTGGAAGAGTTGTATGAGGCCTACCTCGACAACCCCGGCAGTGTCCCCGACAACTGGCGGTCGTATTTCGACAACCTGCAGCACGTGCCTGCAGTGGACGGCAGCGATTCACGAGATGTTGCTCACGCGCCCGTCGTCGAGTCGTTCGCCCAGCGCGCCAAAGCCAACGCCTTCGCGCTGAAGGCCAGCAGTGCCGATCTGGCTGTTTCCCAAAAGCAGGTTCATGTCCAGAGCCTGATCGCGGCCTACCGCTTCCTGGGCTCCCGCTGGGCTGACCTGGACCCGCTCAAGCGCACCGAGCGCCCGAAGATCCCGGAGTTGGAGCCTTCGTTCTACGGCCTCACCGAGTCCGACATGGACATCACGTTCTCGGCGGCCAACACCTATTTCAGCAAGTCTGGACAGATGAGCCTGCGGGAGATCCTGCAGGCCCTGCGAGACACCTACTGCGGCACCCTGGGTGCCGAGTTCATGCACGTGACCGAGCCGACGGAAAAGCGTTGGTGGCAGGAGCGCCTGGAGAGCACCCGCAGCAAGCCGGCGCTGACGGCCGAGCAGAAGAAGCACGTGTTAGACCGCCTGACGGCCGCCGAGGGCCTGGAGCGCTACCTGCACACCAAGTACGTGGGCCAGAAGCGCTTCTCGCTGGAAGGTGGTGAGAGCTTCATCGCGGCCATGGACGAACTCATCCAGCAGGCCGGTGCCAAGGGTGTGCAGGAGATCGTCATCGGCATGGCCCACCGCGGCCGGCTGAACGTGCTGGTCAACACCCTGGGCAAGATGCCCAAGGACCTGTTCGCCGAGTTCGACCACACCGCGCCCGAAGACCTGCCTGCAGGCGACGTGAAGTACCACCAGGGCTTCAGTTCCGATGTGACCACGCCGGGCGGTCCGGTCCATCTGAGCCTGGCTTTCAACCCCTCGCACCTGGAGATCGTCAACCCGGTGGTGGAGGGCTCAGTGCGCGCCCGAATGGACCGCCGTGGTGACAAGCGCGGCGACCAGGTGTTGCCCGTGCTGGTGCACGGCGACGCCGCGTTTGCGGGGCAGGGCGTGAACCAGGAGACCCTGGCGCTGGCGCAGACCCGTGGTTACACCACGGGCGGCACGGTGCACCTGATCATCAACAACCAGAT
>CAYSOD010000320.1:0-4937 GCA_964432385.1 uncultured Rubrivivax sp. | reverse complement strand
TCAACCCTGCGTGAGGCTGCCTTGGCAGCGCACCCGGAACTTGCAACAAGGCTGACCGAAGGCGCTTTGCCGTCGCTGGGCATGCCCTTTGGCGAGTCGTTCGACGGAGTGGTCTGCTGCGCAGTGTTGATGCACCTCCCAGAGTCTGAGTTGTTTGACGCGGCACTTGCGCTGCGCGCTCTGCTCAAGCCTCATGGACGCCTCCTGATCTCGATACCGACGGCCCGCACTGATGTCGGCCCTGACCACCGAGATAACCGCGGTCGGCTCTTCCAGCCGTACATGCCCGAAGAACTGGAACTGCTTTTCGAGCGCTTGGGCTTTCGGATGATCGGACGTTGGGACACCGAGGACGTTCTGCAGCGCTCTGGCACCAACTGGGTCACGATGCTCTTCGAGCGCGGTGACGGTCTGGCCCGAGCGGTCGACCAAATCGAAGGCATCCTGAACCGCGATCGCAAGGTGGCCACCTACAAGTTGGCACTCTTTCGGGCTTTGGCAGAGATCGCAACCCAGGAGCCACGAGCAGCAAAGTGGCTCCCAGGAGGTCGAGTGGTGGTGCCCATGTCACGCATCGCCAAGCGCTGGCTGAGTTACTACTGGCCCATCTTCGCCAGCGAGCGGCTCATTCCTCAGTCCCAGGCAGAAGGTGCCGGCAACCAGGGTCAGCCTGTTGCCTTCCGTGCGGCTGTGAAGACCTTGATGCACCACTTCGCTGGCCAGGGCGAACACGGGGGCCTGACAGCGTGGCATCTCGCATCCTCGTCCTGCAGGCTGGGCGTGGATATCTTGAGGCTCGAGCAGGCCGCACTTCGCTCCATTGCCTCCACGATTCGATCTGGCCCGGTCGCCTTTTCTGGCGGTGCGCTGGACAGCGGAACCGTGTTTGAGTACGACGCTCGATCAAAGGGCGTGCTGATGAAAACGGACCTCTGGAGCGAGTTGTGTCTCCTGGGGCACTGGATCATCGATGCGGTGGTGGTGCGTTGGGCAGCACTGACCGAACGGTTTTCTCATCGACAGGCCATCTGCTCTTCAGACGTGCTGCCCCTCCTGTTGGCCAAGCCTGAACCGAAGCGAGCGACCGAACTGGCCAGGGTAGCCTACGTGGAGGCGGGCGTCTCGTCGTGTGTCTGGACTGGACGATCCCTGAACCAGAGGCGCTTCGACGTCGACCATGTCATTCCGTTTTCCCTCTGGGGCAACAACGATCTCTGGAACTTGCTGCCAGCGCACCCCCTGGTCAATGGGCAGAAGTCGGACTCGCTCCCAAGTTCGGACCTGCTGTTGGCTCGGCGCATCGACATCCTGGCTAACTGGGAGCTCCTCATGGCAGCAATGCCAGAGGCATTTCGGTTTCAGGCATCTTCTCTTCTTGGTTCAGCTGTTGAGCCCCATTCAAGGTGGCTTGACCAACTCTTTGTCCGGATGCGCGAGGCAGTTGAGGTGACAGCTTTGCAAAGAGGGGTGGAGCGGTGGTGGCCGACAGGCGCCGTCTCCTAGCTGAACCCCACCTATCAGGCATATCGAGCACATCAGGGTGGTTTTACCTGGCGGACTCCTGTGCAGCGGTTGCGGTCGGTGGCGGCGGGAGCCTCGATGCACGGTGTGCGCCGCGTAGCGGTCATCGGCCCTGCGCCGATCCGCCAAATGAGGTGACCGCTCTCGTGCCTGCAGCCGACATTGATCGCGCCGAGGCCTGTCGAGGCTGATCGAACGACCGCTGTCGCTGTCGGTGACCTGGAGGTTTCGACCCCAAGCAGTCACTCGACGCCCATGGTTCGTGCCTCCAAAGCAGCCAGTCGAATCACCAGCCACACACCTGCTGGATAGCCTGCGACGCCCCATCGCCAGCGGCACGGTGAAGGCGTTCATGCCCGCTGTGGCTGCTCCACCAGCGGCCTCGAGCGCAAAGGCTCGGTTGCGTGGGAATGTCACCGCACTGCCACGTGCCCCTGCCGTCCTGCCTGAGCGCGGCCTAGAACGAGCTTTCGGCGCGCAGGAGCTTGTTGGCCCGCGCCGAGCGCGGGCCCAGTAGTCAGTGCTTGTGGTCGTGTGCGGGCTTGGCAGCCGTGGCACCGCCCGGAGGCCCAGGCTGCACCTTCACGTCCACTTGCACCGCGCCAGCTCTCTCGAACTTGAGCGTCAGTGGGAAGCTGCTGCCGGTCTTCAGTGGGGTCTTCAGGTCCATGAACATCACGTGCAGGCCGCCAGGGGCCAGCTCCACGGTCTTGCCAGCGGGCACGTCGATGCTGTCGATCTGGCGCATGCGCATGACGTTGCCGTCCATGCTCATGGTGTGCAGCTCTACGCGCCCGGCGATGCCGGCGCTGGCACCCACCAGCTTGTCGGCGGCTGGGCCACCGACGATGCGCAGGAAGCCGCCGCCAGCGGCCTGGCCCTGAACGGTGGGGCGGGCCCAGGGGGCTTCGACCTTCAGCCCGCTGGCTGCCGTCTGGGCATGGCTGGGGGTGATGGCTAGCGCCAGAGTCGAGGTGATGAGCGACAAGGCGAGGGTGTGCTTCAACTTCATGTGGACTTGCTCCCGGTGACGGGTTGGATGATCAATGGCGGTGTTCTTCGCCGCCCATGCCGGGCAGCACTTCCAGCAGCGCAGCGGGCGCCTTCAAGCCGGCGCGGCTGGTGCTCTGGGGGTCGGCCGGCGTCTCGAACCAGTCCCACTGCCCCTTTTCGCACAGCTGCTGCACCTTGAACCAGATCGGCCCGGGCTGGGCCGGGGTCTGGCCTCGCAGCACGAACTCGTCGTAGTGCGCATCGGCCAGCCAGGCATCGCGGCTGGTCGCCTTCCAGGTGATCTCGACCACGTCTTCCGTCACGCGGCGGCCGTGGCTCTCGTAGGGTTGGGCCAGCGGCGCGCGCCGGGTCTCCAGCGCCCAGCCCGGCTTGGGCATGGGCTTGGCGCCGCGAAAGCCTGCCGGAACGAGCACCCGCAGCGTGTGCGTGGCCGTGCCCTCGCAGCCGTGACCCACTCGCAGCGTGGCCTTGTAGCCCTTGCCGGCAATGGCCGCAGGCTCTTCCAGCGTCACGTGGGCGCGGGCGGGGCTGGCCAACGCGGCGGCGGCCAGGGCGGTGATCAGGAACAGGGGTTTCATCGGTGGCCTCACAGGTCGAATTTCAGCTCCGCCAGGAACGTGCGCAGCGGGTAAGGGTGGAAGTTCGAGTACAGCTCGTTCGTCAGGTTGTCGATGCCCACCGCGGCGCTCCACTGCCGCGTGGCCTGCCAGCGCAGCCGCAGGTCGGCGACGAGGAACTTGCTCGCACCCTGGTAGCGCGCGCCGTTGGGGTCGCTGTTGTCGAGGCTGTTGAACTGCTGGCCGCCGTAGCGCACACCCAACGTGCCGCTGAGCGTGTCGGTGGGCCGGTAGGTCGCCACGGCGTTGGCACGCCAGCGCGGCACGCGCGGCTGCCACTTGCCCACGCTGGCCGGGAAGCGGCTGTTGGCCGTGATGATGGAGTCGGCGAAGGTCACGCTGCCGCTCAAGTCCAGCCCGCGCACGCCCAGGTCGCGGCCCGACGCGGCCAGCTCGAAGCCTTGCGTGCGGATGCGGTCGACGTTCTGGATGTTGGTGACGTTCGGCGTGACGGTGGTGTTGGTCTGGCTGTACAGCGCGTCGCGAGTGGCTTCGTGGAACAGCGTGGCGCGCAGCGAAGCGCCTTGCTGCCAGGCCCACTCGCTGCTGAGCTCGGTGGTCCACGAGACCTCGGGCTTCAGGTTGGGATCGCCGTTGCTCAGCGCGCCCGTGCTGGCGTTGACGCCGCCCTGGAACAGCTCACTCACGGTCGGAAAGCGCACGGCACGGCCACTGGACAGCTTGAGCGACCAGTCGTCGCGCGGCTGCCAGCCTACGGCCAGCTTGGGGCTGGTGGCGCTTTCGCGGCGCGTCGGGTGGACGAACGCCGCCGCACCGTTGGCCGTGAGGCCACGGTCGGCCTGCCACTGCTCCAGGCGCAGGCCCAGCACCGCCTTCCAGTCGGCGGCAAAGGCCCAGGCATCCTGCGCCCACAGGCTGGTGAGCGTGGTGTTGCCCTCAAATCGCGAGGCCGGGTTGCCAGCCGCGGGCGCACCGGCAATCCAGTCACTCGTGGTCGACATCTTGTTGCGCAGTTGGTGGGCGTCGAGCTGCAGGCCGAACTCGACGACGTGGCGGCCGGCCTCGGCGCCCTCTGCCGAGGGCCGCCAGGTGCCCTTGGCGGCCAGGGTGTTCCAGCCGGTGCCGGCCTGGTCGGTGATGCGGCCACCGGCCGGGTTGGCGGCAGTGGTAGCCGTGGCGGCCACGGGCGCCCAGGTGCGCACCTCGTCCTTGGCGTAGTCGTAGAGGCTTGCCGCGAGCTGCCAGTCGAACACGCCACCTGTGCCCTGCCGCAGCGACAGGCCGTGCATCACGTGCTGCAGCCGCTCGCGCGTGCGGCCGAAGTCGGCGGCGCTGAGCGTGTAGCCGCGGCCGTCGATGCTGATGGCGCGCGTGCCGCCCACGCTGGCGGGGAAGTTGTCGGGGCGGATGTCCACGCGCTGGCCGCTGGCGTCCTCGGGAAAGCTCTCGGGCTGGCGCTCGACGGTGTTGTCCCAGAGGCCCAGCGTGTAGCTGGCGCGCAGCGCGGGCTGCAGCCGCCAGGCCAGCTTGAGCTTGGCGTGGTCCTGCACCGTGCGGGCTTGGCTGCTGGTGCCGATGAGCAGCCAGTCCTGGTTGAAGCGGTTCTTCTCGGCTACGGCACCCGTCACGGCCACGGCGCCGGCGGCGGGCGCGGCGGTGCTGGGCGTGCGCGTGGTGTAGACAAGCGGGTGGCTCTCGCTGTCCTGTCGGCTCACGTTGAACCACCACGCGACGTCGCCCACGCGGCTGCCCAGGCTGGCGGTCGCCTGGCCGCCGCCGAGGCGCTGGTCGGTGCGATAGACGTCGTAGCGCTGGGAGAACCCG
>CAYSOD010000319.1:0-4950 GCA_964432385.1 uncultured Rubrivivax sp. | reverse complement strand
AAGGCGGCGCTGCTGGCCAAAGAGGCCCTGATGGACGACATCGACATGTACGAGTTGCTGCAGCGCGGCCCGCAGAACAAGCTGGAAGAGCTGCGCATCGAGCTGTACGAGAAGGTCAACGCCCTGGGCATTGGCGCGCAGGGCCTGGGCGGCCTGACCACCGTGCTGGACGTGAAGATCGCCACCTGGCCCACGCACGCCGCCAGCCTGCCCGTGGCCATGATCCCCAACTGCGCCGCCACGCGCCATGCGCACGTGGTGCTGGACGGCTCGGGCCCGGCCTTCATGGAGCCGCCGAGCCTGGACCTGTGGCCCAAGGTGAACTGGGTGCCTGACACCCAGAAGAGCCAGCGCGTCAACCTCGACACCCTCACCCCCGCTGAGGTGGCGAGCTGGAAGCCGGGCCAGACCCTGCTGCTCAACGGCAAGATGCTCACGGGGCGCGACGCCGCGCACAAGCGCATCCAGGACATGCTGGCCAAGGGCGAAAAGCTGCCCGTGGACTTCACCAACCGCGTCATCTACTACGTCGGCCCGGTGGACCCGGTGCGTGACGAGGTGGTGGGCCCGGCCGGCCCGACGACCGCCACGCGCATGGACAAGTTCACCGGGATGATGCTGGAGAAGACCGGCCTGATCGCCATGGTGGGCAAGGCCGAGCGCGGCCCGGTGGCGATCGAGGCCATCCGCCAGCACAAGAGCGCCTACTTGATGGCCGTGGGCGGCGCGGCCTACCTGGTCAGCAAGGCCATCAAGGCCTCGAAGGTGGTGGGCTTTGCCGACCTGGGCATGGAAGCCATCTACGAGTTCGACGTGAAGGACATGCCGGTGACGGTGGCCGTGGACGCCACCGGCACCAGCGTGCACCAGACCGGGCCTAAGGAGTGGCAGGCCAGGATCGGGAAGATCCCGGTCACCGTGGCCTGAGAACTTTGCGGCCAGGCGCCTCAGGTCGCCTGGCGTACCACGCGCTGCAGGTAGGGGATCTCAACCCAAAACCCTTCGCGCTCGCCGACAGACCTGTTTGGACTCTCATGGACTCCCGGTAGTCATTTGCCCTGGGCGCTGCTGTCGGTGTCGCGGTGACGGGCCGCCGCACAGCGGTCTGGAAGCCGGCGTTGTGGGGCGCGGCGTTGATGTGCGGGTTCGGGCCTCACCTCTGCTTGATGCACCTTTGCCATGGATTTCGCCAGGATCGCACGCCGTTGCGCTTGGACGCCCTATGCTTCATGATGCCAACGTCGGCAGCCGCGCCGCTGACGGGCATCCTGACGAATTCGATCGTCGGTTCGGGCGCGGGATGCCACGGAAAAACCTTCAGAGATGGCCGACGACGACCCCATACCAAGCGCAGCCATGCCGCAGGAGCGCCGCTGGACGCTGCGCTGGGTCAGGAGCCTGATCGACGGCAGCACGGGCGGCTGGAGGGCTCACCATCGCCGGCTGTCTCCGAGCCTCGCCCGCGCCTTGCTGATCGTGGCGGCATGCGCCTTGGCCACCGTGTGCATGGTGGCCTTGAGCGCCGTGGGAATATACCGTTCACTGACAGGCCAGGCCAGTGCGTTCGCCCTGACCAGCGTGCACGCGGTGCTCGACAACGTGCGGGACGAACTCCGTGCCGCGGCGTCGGACCCAGCCCTTCAAGGCGCATTGACAGACTGCACGGCCGAGGTGTCCGAGGCGCTCGTCAGGCGCAGCTTGCAGTCCGAGTTGCTCACCCAGTTCATGGTTCTCAGCCCTGATGGGAAAACGCTGTGCGGTCCGCTGGGGCCGTTGGCGGCGGATGCGGACCTGCGCGAGAAGACGCTGGGCGAAATCACCCTGTACACCCGCCAGACGATCGAGCGGCGGTTGGTGGCCTCCGTACAGGTGAGCGACGGCCGGATGATCAAGGCCGACATGGACCGGCGCGCCTTCATCGCCCAGTTGATGGACCCCAAGCTGCTGCAGGAAGTGCCTGACCTCGACCAGGTGCTTGCATCCATCGCCCTCCAGGTGCTGACGCCCAGCGGCCAACCACTGGCGGTACTGGTAGGAGGCGAAGCGGGCGCGTCGGGCGCCACGGTGCCCTGGTTGCGGCACCTGAGAGCATCGGATCGCTATGGCCTGAATGTCGCGGCCGATGTCAACTATTCGGCATTGGTCAAGTCCGTCTTCACTGGCTTGCCGGCCTGGACGCTGGTCGGGCTGCTGCTGGGCGCAGCGGTGGTGCTGGGGCTTTGGCGCTCGGTGATTTCGCGGGCGCGACTGGTGAGCCGCCTCGAAGGCGCCGTGCGTAAGCGGCAGTTTGAACCCTGGGTGCAGCCGATCGTCGAGATGCACAGCGGTCAATGCGTCGGCGGGGAGGTGCTGATGCGCTGGCTGCATCCCCACCGAGGGGTCGTGACGCCCGGAGAGTTCATCGAAGAAGCCGAGCGCAGCGGGCTGATCAACGAGATGTCGGACCTGGTGATGGGGATGGCGGCTTATCGCCTGGGTGACCTGGCGCGGCGCCATCCGCAGCTGTACTTTTCGGTGAACGTGACACCTGGGCAGTTGGCCCGCGGTGACTTCCCAAAGCGCTTGGCCGAAGTATTCAGCGCCGACTCTCTGCCTGCAGTGAACGTGCTCATTGAACTGACGGAGCGCGACATCGTCGATGCAAGCGCATCGCACGCGCTGGGCGGGCTGCGCGATGCCGGCTGGCGCATTGCTCTGGACGACTTCGGCACCGGCCAGTCGAGTCTGGCGCTGCTGGAAAGCCTGCGGATTGACCGCATCAAGATCGACCAGAGCTTTGTGCGCACCATCGACGGTCAGACGGTGCGACGTCCCGTGCTTGACACCATCATCGGACTGGCCGCGCAGCTGGATGTGCCGCTGATTGCCGAAGGGGTGGAAACGCGCGCCCAGTGGGATTACCTGAACCAGCGCGGGGTGTCCTGCGCGCAGGGTTACCTGGTGGCGCGGCCCATGCCCGTCGATGCCTTTGTGCGCTGGCTGGACAACCAATACGCCGAATCCCGACCTGCGGCGATGGTCGGCTCAGCGGGCAGCAGCAACTTGGAAGACGGTGTCACCGATCAACAAGCGGCCGAGTTGTGCCGCGCCATGCGCGAACCCGCACCCACGGGCGGCAGCGCACATGACGCCGCGGACCAGGTTGCCCAGGGTAGAGCCAGGCTCACTGGCGGAGTGGATGTGCGCGACCGCCGCTGGCGGCTGAGGCCCTACCCCCAATGCTTTGTAGGTCGCGAGGCGGTGGACTGGATCGTGCGGCGCGAAGGCGTCAGCCGGGCTAAGGCGGTTCGCATCGGACGCCGGCTGGTGGCGCTGGGCCTGATGGCGCATGTGGCTGCCGAACATGACTTCGAAGACGCCGAACTGTTCTATGTGTTCACCCACGCCACGGGTGCGCAGGTGCAGCAGCAGAACGATCTGCAGCGCGAGGTAGCCCAGTCCCTGCGCGCACTGGCACGCGGCGATGCCGTGTCCGGGCTGCACCTGGGCACGCACGTGCGCGGCATTGCCGTGCATCGCGAATGCTTCACGGGCACAGCGCTGGCGCACTGGCTGGGAGAACGCTGGGGCCTGACGACTGAGCAGGCCGGCCTGACGGGCGCTCAGCTCATGCGCCAGGGTGTGCTGCGCCATGTGTTCGACGACCGTCCATTTGCCGTGGGGCGTGACCTGTACCGGCCCTGAAGCGCAAAGCTTTCGCTACAAGGCGTGGCGCGACACGCGGGTGACTCGACTGCAAATCGGTGCAGCATCTTCACGCCCGCTAGACAGGATGAAGGCTGTCATCGGCTCCTGGAAGCCCGCGAGCGCCGGCATCGCCGCCGTCCCCCTCGCACCTGCCAAGCGGGCCGAGGTGCCGCACCACGCCATCGATCTCATCGAGCCGACCGACGCCTGTTCCGCCGCCCGTTTCGTGACGCGGGGATAACTGCGACCGCGTGGCTCGCTTCGTCCTGCACCAAACCAGCCTCTGCACCCGGCGCATAGGATCTTCAAAAGGCCTCTTGCCTCTTGCCCCTCGACAGCGCGACTGGGGGGCCGTGGCCGTAGACGCCACCGGCACCAGCGTGCACCAGACCGGCCCGAAGGAGTGGCAGGCCAAGATCGGGAAGATCCCGGTCACGGTGGCTTAAGCGACTCTGCGGCCGGGCGCCTCAGGTCGCCTGGCGTACTACGCGCATCAGGTAGGGGATCTCAACCCTTTCGCGCTCGCCAACCTGGGTGCCGGTGGCCGCGGCCATCGTATGGCTGTAGCGGGAGGACACTTTTTCGGAGCTGATGGGCGGGTTCGGCCCTCACCTCGGCTTGGTGCACCTTTGCCCTGGATTTCGCCAGGACCGTATGCCACCTTGAGCAGTCTCTAGCTACCGACTAAATTTCCGTGCCTGCCGCCAAACGTGGACTCCTGCCGGGGGTCTAGGCTCTTGACTTCCGTAGTCGCCAATCCCGGAGTCCGACATGACCTCAGAAGGGCCGCGCCAGGTTGCCGATTCCAGGCCCCAGCCGACGATGGCTGGCCCGAGAGTCGCCTGCGGCATGTTCGCGCTGAAGAACGAGGCCGCCATGGACAGCTGAGGTGTCCATGGCGCCACACACCAGCCGCGGGCTGCGCGGCCTGACGCGTCTCCCGGTGTCGCCCTTTGTCGGGCTGTGCCGGGCGTTACCGCAGACCAAGGCCGTCGCCATCGCGGATGCTGCGCGCTTCGCACAGCAGGACAAACCGTCGGTCTTCATCGCCGCTGTCGAACGCCGCCTCGAACACCTCCTCCCGCCCGCGCCTGCACCAGGACCCCACCCATGAATCAGCCCATCGCAACCGCTGACTCCCTGTACGGTGACCGGCGTCGCTGGTGGATGCTGCTGGTGCTCTTCCTCGTGGCCACGTGCAGCTACGCCGACCGCCACATCGTCTCGGTGCTGCTGGAGCCGATCAAGAAGGAGTTCGGCGTC
>CAYSOD010000318.1:0-4971 GCA_964432385.1 uncultured Rubrivivax sp. | reverse complement strand
CAGCTCCAGGCTCAAACCTCGTTAAACAAGCAGACTATTGACGTCTGCCTATCAAGCTATTAACCTGTCATACCAACTATGCAATCCGTGCCGCTCAGCCCCGTCAAGCGTCGCAAGGTCCACGAGGACATCGCCGCCCAACTGGAGGGATTGATCACCTCGGGTGTCTTGCGCGAGGGCGATGCCTTGCCTGCTGAGCGCACGCTCATGGCCCAGTTTTCCGTGGGACGCCCTGCTGTGCGTGAGGCTCTGCTGGCGCTCGAGCGCAGCGGACTGCTCCGGGTGTCCAACGGCTCGCGCGCGACGGTGAGCCGGCCGACAGCGGCCGTGGTGCTCGATGGACTGTCAGCTTCAGTTCGCGTGGCCATAGCCACGGACGAAGGTGTGCGCAACTTCCAGTCGGCGCGCATCCTCTTCGAGGCCGCTCTGGCACGTCAGGCGGCTCGGCACGCGACCCCGGCGCAAATCGAGTCCTTGCGGGCCGCGTTGCTCCGAAACGAGAGCGCGATCGGTGACACCCCCACTTTTGAACGAACCGACGTCGAGTTTCACTACGAGATCGCTCGCATGGTGGGCAATCCGCTATTCGTGGGCATGCACGAGGCGCTGGTCGGTTGGCTGACGGAACAGCGGCGCGTGGCGCTGCGCAGCGTCAAGATGGAACAGAAGGCCTACCGGCACCACAAAGCCATCTTTGAGGCCATCGAGGCCCGTGACGCTGACGCCGCCGAACGCGCGATCGAACAACACCTGAATGAGGTCGTTGCCGCCTTCTGGAAGATCAAGACGAGCAGGGCTGCCAGGTCCAAGGCACAGCCCGCCCAGGCGGAACTGGACTAGGCCATCGGGTCCCAAGTGCGCAGCAGCGGGCTCATGTTCATCATCGTCGCATGCAGTTGAGGGAGCAGCATGGGTTTTCATCTTGACGCCGCAGATCGAACAGCCTTTGGACAAGACGGGTTTCTATTTCCGATCAATGTGCTGACCTCGCAGGAGGTGGGCATCGCCCGTCGGAGCATCGAGAGCTTTGAGCGCGAGCTGGGTGGGCCGCTGCCAAAGGAGCTTCGACACAAACCCCACCTCTACTCGCGCACCATCGATGCCATCATCCGGAAGCCGGAAATCCTCGATCCGGTGGAGAGCTTGCTCGGGCCGGACATCCTGTGCTGGGAGACCGTTCTGTTCATCAAGGAGCCGGGTGATGCGGCCTACGTTTCATGGCATCAGGACGTGGCCTATTGGGGCCTGGAGCCCTATGACGTCCTGACGGCCTGGGTGGCCCTGAGCCCCAGCACCCAGCGCAGCGGGTGCATGCGCGTACTGCCGGCGTCGCACAAGGGCGACATCGCGCCGCACAAGGACACCTTCGCTGCAAACAACATGCTGTCGCGCGGCCAAGAGATGCAGGTCGACGTTGACGAGGCACAGGTGGTTGATATCGTGTTGCAGCCTGGCCAAATGTCGCTTCACCACGTGAAGATTGCGCACGGCTCGGATCCGAACCATGCCGACGACCGTCGGATCGGATTGGCGATTCGCTACATCCCCGCTCATGTGCGCCAGGTCATCAGTGCGGAAGACACGGCCACGGTAGTTCGCGGTGCAGATCGGGGCGGGCACTTCCAGGCCGAGCCCCGTCCGACAGGCGACTTCACTTCCGAGGGGTTGGAGGTCCAGCGTCGTCTGCGCTCTCAGCGGATGGCGTTGCTGATGCGCTCGATGGACCCGTCATGAGATACGCCCCAACACCTTGGGTTCGGGATCGCTGTCCCTGTTTCCCAGTCGCCCAGCCTCCCATTGAAAGGTGAGTCCAATGAGCGACGACTCCCACTTTCGCAGGGTTCACCATGTTTCATTGCGCGCATTCGTGCGCGCCATCTTCGAGGCCACAGGATCGCAGCCCACGGAAGCCCGTCTCGTGGCCGACCACCTGGTGGAAGCGAACCTGCGGGGCCATGACTCGCACGGCTCGATCCGGGCGGCGAAGTACGTAGGGTGGGTCGAGGCCGGACACCTGCTGCTCAATCGCCACGCTGAAGTGGTCAGCGACCGGGGTGCCCTCGTCGTCGTCGATGGCGGCTTCGGCTACGGCCAGGTGATCGGCCGGGAGGCCATGGAAATGGCCACCGAGCGTGCACGCAAATTTGGCTTTTGCTCGCTTGGAATCCGCAATTCCGGCCACCTTGGGCGCGTGGGTGCCTGGGCAGAGCAACTCGCCGATGCGAATCTGGCGTCTTTCCACTTTGTCAATACTTCCGGCTTTGGGATCCTCGTGGCGCCACACGGCGGCAGCGATCGGCGGCTGTCGGCCAACCCCTTGGCCGCTGGTGTCCCCTTGAAGGGCAGGCCGCCCCTCATTCTTGACATCGCCACGTCCGTGATTGCAGAGGGCAAGATCCAGGTCGCTCGCAACCGTGGGGAGCATCTCGCACCCGGTCTGGTAATGGACGGCCAGGGCCAACCGACGACCGATCCCGAACGGTTTTATGCCTCTCCTGCGGGCGCCATCTTTCCCTTCGGCGGGCACAAGGGATCCGGTCTGTCGTTCATGTGCGAGGTGTTGGCTGGTTCCTTGACGGGCGGCGCCAGCAGCCATCCAGACAACCCAACGGCCTCACGGTTGGTGAACAACATGCTGACCCTGGCATTTGACCCCGCCGCCTTTCCAACTGACCAGTTCGAAACGGACGTCGCGCGGCTTGCCGCCTGGACCAAAGCTTCACCGCCCGTCGAGCCCGGTGGTGAAGTGCTTCTGCCTGGCGAGATCGAGGCGCGAACGATGGCCGAGCGTCTGGAAAAGGGAGTTCCGATGGACGAGGAAACACTCAGGCAGTTGGGTGCCACTGCACAACGCCTGGGGGTGGCGATACCTGAGGAATTGCGGGCGCGCAGCATTTGAGCTGTTGCGTGATCGGTAGCTTCGCTCCAGGGAGGCCCACCCGGGATGCGGAGATGACAGAGGGCCAGACGGAGGAGTACGACTCAGGATGATCCTGCTTCAGTCACGGTTTCCAAATCTTCGATCAAGCGGAAGCCAAGCTTCCCAGCACAGGAGACAAAGATGAGCATCAAGAGATTCTTCAAGCAGTCCGGCGGCGCCAGCAAGATGACCGTCATGAACCGCCGAACCGCCGCGACAAGTGCTGCCGCTGCGGTGGCTGCGCCTCTGTTGTTGGCCGGGCCTGCGCAGGCCCAAGCCCAACACAAGTGGAAGGCGCAGATCCTTTATGGCCCGAACACCGTCGTGTTCAAGGATTTCCAGCGCTTTTCGGATCGGGTCAAGGAAATCACGAAGGGTGCGGTGCTGATTGAGACGCTGCCGGTGGCCACCATCGTTCCTCAGGCAGAGGCGCTCGATGCCGTCAAGGCCGGCTTGCTGGACGCCGCTGCGGGCACGATGGCCTACCAAGGCGGCAAGGAACCGGCTGCCGCCTTTTGGGACTTGACGGCTGGCTATGACGATCCGATGCACCTGCTGATGTGGCACAAGCTGGGTGGCGGTGCCGAGTTGATGAACAAGCTGGCGGCACGCTGGGACTCGGTCTTCATCGGACCTGTCATCCTCGGTCTGGAGTCGATCCCGTCCAAGAAACCGCTGCGCTCAATTGCCGACTTCAAGGGGTTGAAGATGCGGTCTCCCGACGGCATCCCGGCTGCTTTGTTCGCCAAGCTCGGAGCCTCTGTATCGGTGCTTCCCGGCACGGAGGTGTACACCGCTCTCGATACCGGGAAGGTCGACGCGGTGGATTGGTCAACACTGTCGGTGAACGATGAGGCGGGCTACAACCGCATCGCGCCCTACGCGGTTTACCCGGGTATTCACTCCATGAACTCGACGGACTTCGTGGTCAAGCGCTCCAAATGGAACGCCTTGTCGGCTGACCAGAAGGCCGCCGTCCAGGCGGCGCTGGAGGAGTGGAACATCCGCACGATGATGAACCAGGAACTCGAGGACCGGAAGGCCGTGTCAAAGCGAGACCCGTCCACCTTGATTGCCTGGGGCGACAAGGAAAAGCTCGAGCTTCGAAAGGTGGCCCAAACCGTCTGGGAGGAGTGGGCGAAGAAGAGTCCTCTGGCCAAGGAGGTCTACGACAGCCAGGTCCAGTTCCTGAAGATGATGGGCAAGCTCTGATTCACAGGCCTTGTCTTGTGACCGTCCCCATGGTGCGCCGGTACATCCACCCGGCGCAGCCTGAGGGCTCGCCCGGCGAATTCCTGGCTCCACTTCATGGCTAAGGCATCCGACATGACCCAGACCGATACGGCGCCCCGGGTGCCGCCAACAATCGATACCGAGCCGTCCAACCTGGTCGAGCGCGTGATCGTCAGCATCGCCAAGCTTCTGAGCTTGGGCTATGCGCTGTCGATCATCGTGACGATTTACGACATCGCGATGGACAAGCTCGGCACGCCCACCGTGTGGGTCTACGACGTGGTGACCACGGCGATTGCAGTGTCCTTCGTCATCGGCGGATCCTGGGCTCTGCAGCGTCGCGAGCACATCCAGATCACCGCGTTGTTCGATCGCTACCCCGAGCGAACCAGACGTGTCCTTGATGCAGTCGGCTATGCGGGCTCCCTGGTCTACCTCTTTGCCGTGATGTGGTTCTCTTGGCGCTTGGCTCGCGAAGCGGTTGTCAGCTGGGAGGTGGGGGGGTCCGCCTGGGCGCAGCCGACCCCAGTGGTCGTCAAGGTGTCGATGTTGCTTGGCACCCTGCTGATGATCGTGCAGGGCGGCATGAACCTGCGCAAGGTGCTTGCGAGCCTGGGCCCTTCCCCCTGGCCCTTGAAGACGGCCTTTGCACTGGCAGCGCTGTTCACAGTCTGGCTCGCTTTGTCGCTGGCCAGCGACGGGGCCTGGATGCCCTTTCACCCGCTCGACTTGATCGCGGGAGGCGAGTTCTCGGCCAGCATCGAAACCATCTCGCTGCTGATGCTGGCCTGCTTCGTCCTGTTCATCATCGTGATGGG
>CAYSOD010000317.1:0-5000 GCA_964432385.1 uncultured Rubrivivax sp. | reverse complement strand
GCGGACGGCTCATGAAGTCTTCGATGTCGTTACCCGAGGTGAAGATGCCCGGCTGGCCGGTGATCAGCACGCTGCGCACGCTGCCGTCAGCCTGCGCGTCCGCCAGCGCCTGGGCAATGGCGGTGTACATCTCGGCCGTGAGGGCGTTCTTCTTCTCAGGGCGGGCGATCTCGATCGTGGCCACGCCGTTGAGAACGCCGGTGCGGATGTGTTGACTCACTGTGAAACCCTTTCAGTGCGGCCCAGCCGCGTCAAAAACCGAGCCTCATCGCGCCGCATCGGTGGCGCGGCGCAGCGAGGTCCCAGCGCATCGCGATGTCACACGCGCTCGAAGATGCCGGCCGCGCCCTGGCCCATGCCCACGCACATGGTGACCATGCCGTACTTGAGCTGGCGACGGTGCAGCGCGTGGATGACGGTGGCTGAGCGGATGGCCCCGGTGGCGCCCAGCGGGTGGCCCAGCGCGATGGCGCCGCCCATGGGGTTGACGCGCGCCGGGTCCAGCCCCACGGTGTCCATCACGGCCAGGGCCTGCGCGGCGAAGGCTTCATTCAGCTCGATCCAGCCGATGTCATCCAGCTTCAGGCCGCCGGCCTTCAGGGCTGCAGGGATGGCCTCGATCGGCCCGATGCCCATGACTTCGGGCGCCACACCACGCACCGAGAAACTGACGAAGCGCGCCAGCGGCGTCAAGCCGAAGGTCTTGACAGCTCTCTCGCTGGCCAGGATCAGCGCCCCCGCGCCGTCGCTGGTCTGACTGCTGTTGCCCGCCGTCACCGAGCCCTTGGCCGCGAACACAGGCTTGAGCTTGCCCAGGCCTTCCAGCGAGGTGTCCGCACGCGGGCCTTCGTCGATGCTCACGGTACGGGTCTTCACGCCGGGCTTGCCCGCGGCCAGGTCCGGGAAGCGATCCACCACCTCCACCGGCGTCATCTCGGCAGAGAACTCGCCTGCGGCGACGGCCGCCAGCGCTTTCTGGTGAGAGGCCAGCGCAAAGGCGTCCTGCCGCTCGCGCGTGACCTTCCATTGCGCCGCCACCTTCTCAGCCGTCAGGCCCATGCCGTAGGCGATGCCCACGTTCTCGTCATTGGCGAAGACCTCGGGGTTGAAAGACGGCTTGTTACCCGTCATCGGCACCATGCTCATGCTCTCGGCGCCGCCGGCGATCATGACGTCGGCCTCGCCCACGCGGATGCGGTCGGCCGCCATCTGAACGGCCGTCAGGCCCGAGGCGCAGAAGCGGTTGATGGTGACCCCACCCACGCTGTGCGGCAGCCCGGCCAGCACCATGGCCACGCGCGCCATGTTCATGCCCTGTTCCCCCTCGGGGAAGCTGCAGCCCACGATGGCGTCTTCGATGGCCTTGGGGTCCAGCGTGGGCACCTGGGCCAACGCGCTGCGCACGGCGGCCACCAACAGATCGTCTGGGCGGGTGTTGCGGAAGTAGCCCCGGCCGGACTTGCCGATCGGGGTGCGGGTAGCGGCGACGATGTAGGCGTCTTGAACTTGCTTGCTCATGGGGTCAATCTCCCGCGGGTTCGTTCAGTTGCGAGTTCAGTTGCGAAGCGGCTTGCCGGTGGACAGCATGCCCATGATGCGTTCCTGGGTCTTGGGGTGGTCCAGCAGGGCGCAGAAGTGCTGCCGCTCCAGGGCCATCAGGTACTCCTCGGTCACCATCGAACCGGCATCCACGTCGCCACCGCACACCACGTCAGCGATGCAGGAGGCCAGATGGAAGTCGTGCGCGCTGATGAAGCCACCGTCGCGCATGTTGGCCAATTGGCCCTGGATGGTGGCCTTGGCGTTGCGACCGGCCGCAGGGAAGGCGGCGCGCACGGGCGGACGCCAGCCGCTTTCTGCCAGGGCCTTGGCCTGCACCAGGGCGACATAGAGCAGCTCGTCCTTGTGGGGCACGATGACGTCGCCCTCGATCAGGTAGCCCAGCTTTCGGGACTCCAGCGCGCTGGTGCCCACCTTGGCCATGGCGGCACTGGTGAAGCCGTCGGTGAGGAACTTCAGGATGTCGGCATTGGCATTGCCGGCCGCCGCCATCTCGGCCGCGCGGCGGGCGACGTAGGCCAGGCCCCCCGCACCGGGTACGAGGCCCACGCCCACCTCCACGAAGCCGACGTAGGCCTCCATGGTGGCCACGCGCCGCGCGCTGTGGATGGCGACTTCGCAGCCGCCCCCCAGCGCCAGGCCGCGCACGGCAGACACCACGGGCACCTGGGCGTAGCGCAGGCGCAGCATCGCGTCCTGCAGCTTCTTCTCCTCGGGCGCGATGCCCTTGGAGCCCAGCTTCATGAACACCGGCATCAGCGACTCGAGATTGGCGCCGGCCGAGAACACATCGTCAGGCGACCAGATCACCACGCCCCGGTAGCCGGCCTCGGCCAACTCCACCGCCTGGACCAGCCCCTGGGTCACCGCAGGGCTGATGAGGTGCAGCTTGGCCGTGATGCTGGCCACCACGATGTCGCCATCGGGTGTCCACACTCGGATCTCGTCGTTGCGGTAAAGCTCGGTGCCGGACTGCAGCGGATCGGCCACGCCTGAGCCCTTGACGTTCTCGCGGAACGGCTGACGCGCGTAGACCGGCAGGGCGCTCAGGGGCACCCAGGCCTGCCGTGCAGGGCTCCAGGAGCCTTCAGCCGAATGCACCCCACCATGCTCGGCCACGGGCCCCTCGAACACCCAGCGCGGCAGGGGCGTGTTGCACAGGGCCTTGCCGGCGTCGATGTCGGCCTGCACCCACTGCGCCACCTGCAGCCACCCGGCCTCCTGCCACAGCTCGAACGGCCCTTGCTTGACGCCAAAACCCCAGCGCATCGCAAAGTCCACATCACGCGCCGTGTCGGCGATGGACGCCAGATGCACGGCCGCGTAGTGGAAGCCATCGCGCAGGATGGCCCAGAGGAACTGCGCCTGCGGGTTGGAACTCTCGCGCAGCAGCTTCAGGCGCTCGGCCGGCGGCTTCTTGAGCATGCGCTCGACGATGGGTTCGGCCTTGCCGGCCGCGCTGACGTACGCACCAGTGGCGGGATCCAGACGCTGGATGTCCTTGCCCACCTTCTTGTAGAAACCCGCCCCCGTCTTCTGGCCCAGGGCACCCTGGGCCAGCAGCCCAGCCAGCACAGCGGGCGTCTCGTACAACGCCTCGAAGGGGTCTTCCGCCGCCTTCCCCGCGCCCAGGTTGTCCTGCATGGTGCGGATGACATGGGCCATGGTGTCCAGGCCCACGACATCGGCGGTGCGGAAGGTGCCAGAAGACGCACGGCCGAGCTTCTTGCCCGTCAGGTCATCGACGACATCGAACGACAGACCGAAGTTCTGCGCCTCCTTCATCGTGGCCAGCATGCCGGCGATGCCCACACGGTTGGCGATGAAGTTGGGCGTGTCCTTGGCCCTCACCACACTCTTGCCCAGGGCCGAGGTGACGAAGGTCTCCAGGTCGTCCATCACGCCCGCGTCGGTGGACGGCGTGGCAATCAACTCCACCAGCTGCATGTAGCGCGGTGGGTTGAAGAAGTGGATGCCGCAGAAGCGCGAGCGCACGGCTTCAGGCAACGCCTCCGACAGCTTGGTGATGGACAGACCCGAGGTATTGCTGGCCACCACGGCGTGGGGGGCCAGGGCGGGGGCGATCCGGTTGTAGAGATCGAGCTTCCAGTCCATGCGCTCGGCAATGGCCTCGATCACCAGGTCGCACTCGGTCAGCAGCGCCAGATGGTCCTCGTAGTTGGCCGCGACGATGCGCGAGCCCAGCTCCGGCAGGCCCAGCGGGGCAGGCTTGATCTTCTTGAGGTTGTCGATGGCCTTGGTGACGATGCCGTTCTTGGGGCCTTCCTTGGCGGGCAGGTCGAACAGCACCACCGGCACGTTGACATTGACCAGATGGGCCGCGATCTGCGCCCCCATCACCCCTGCGCCGAGGACGGCCACTTTGCGGACTTGGAATTTGGTGTTCATGGTGTGGTCTTCTTGCCTTCCTGGGTTCGTGTTGTCGTTATCCGGTGCAGCTGTTGCCTGCATCTGTTCAAGATCGAGAGGATGGGGCGCATTACTCCGCTCATGTCCTCCGCATCGGGCTTGCGCCCGATGCTCCCCCTAATACTTCGCTGCGCAATACGCCCCACCCTCCCGATCCGCTGACTTGTTGGCACTCCAACGGTGGCGGGCCGCCATAACGGCAGGACGGGTTCGGTGGGTGACCCCCGCAGCGAAGTATTAGGGGGAGCGCTCGGCCGAGAGGCTGAGCGCGGAGGACATGAGCGGAGGGGGTCACACGCCGAGCCTGTCCCGCGAGGTCGCCATGACAAACGATGGGACCGTGACAGCGATGTCAGGGGCGTATGGGCTCACTCCACCCTCACCCACGTCTGCGTACGCCCCAGCATCGGCGCGCCGATGTAGCCGCGAACGTCAAGCGACTTGCCGCCGTCCTTGGGCGTCAGGCGCACCTTGTAGACCTTGCCGTTGTTAGGGTCCAGGATGGTGCCGCCTTCCCAGTGGTCGGCGCCGCCGTCGCGCTTCACGCCTTCCAGGATGGTCATGCCGACCACGCGTTGGTCCTTCTTGGCGCCCTCGCACTTCTCGCACTTCGCGTCCTGCTTGGTCGGATCTGTGATCTTCTCGATGCGCCCAGTCAGCACGCCGCCGGCCTCGGCAATCCGCACGAGCGACTTCTCTTGCTTGGTCTCATCATCGATGGTCTTCCACAAGCCCACCGGCGTGGCTTGGGCCAGCGCAGCGGCAGACCAGGCGAGTGTGGTGAGGGCCACCAAGGCTGCGGACGTGATCTTCATGGTTGTGTCTCCTGGATGGATGAGGAATCGAGAAAGTCAGAACATCGCCTCTTCCATCGCCAGTAGCGGCGCCACGCCCGAGCGGGCGGTGCGGATCAGGCCGGCGGTCTCGGGCAGCAGCTTGGCGAAGTAGAAGCGCGCCGTGTGCAGCTTGGCGGCGTAGAACGGGTCGCCCGAGTCCTTCTTGGCCAGGGC
>CAYSOD010000316.1:0-5004 GCA_964432385.1 uncultured Rubrivivax sp. | reverse complement strand
GCCAGCCAGTGCACGATGAACAACTTCACCTTCGGCAACGAGCGGCACCAGTATTACGAGACTATCTCCGGCGGTACGGGTGCGGGCGTGTGGACCGGCCCCGACGGGCAGGTGACGGGGGGCTACGACGGGACCTCAGTGGTGCAGGCGCAAATGACCAACTCACGCCTGACCGACCCGGAGGTGCTGGAGTTCCGCTTCCCGGTGCGGCTGGACAGCTACGAGATCCGCCATGGTTCGGGCGGGGCTGGGCGCTGGCGCGGTGGTGACGGCGGCGTGCGGCGCGTGCGCTTCCTGGAGCCGATGACCGCCTCCATCTTGTCGAATGGCCGCCGCGTGCCGGCCTTTGGGTTGGCCGGCGGCGCTCCGGGCGCGTTGGGCATCAACCGTGTCGAGCGTGCGGGCGGCGGCGTGGAGGTTCTCACCCACATCGGCAGCGTACCCATGCAGCCGGGTGACGTGTTCGTGATCGAGACGCCGGGTGGGGGCGGGTGGGGGCTGGCTGAGTGACGTGAGACCGCAGTGCGGTCAAGTCAGCAGGCGCATCGCGAGCCGTCGCGCGGCCTTGGCGTCAAAGGTCACCACCTGCGCGCTGCGCGTCGCAGCCAGCGTGAAGATCAGGGCGTCGTGAAGATCCACTCTGCCCTTGCGGTAAAGCGCTACAGCCTGTCGCACGGCAGGCGCTTCCTGGACCTCCAAAGATGCGGTAGAGACCAGATCGTCCAGGAGGTCGCACAAGCTCAATCGTTCCACCCCGTAGCGGCTTTCCAGCACCCACACTGTCTCCAGCAGCGTCACCAAGCTGACATGGCCCGGTCGCGAAGCGCTGAGTTCCTCTTCGATGAAGCGGGAGGCGGCGGCGGACTGCCTCTTGTCATCCTGCGTGAGGTAGCGCACCAGGACGTTGGTGTCCAGTGCCCACATCAGCGGCTGCCTGCGCGGTCTCGGCGTTGCTTGATCGTGGCTTCCATATCTTCAAGGCTGACAGGCTGTGAGGGCGCCTGGATTCTGCCTTTCAGCCTTCGGACATCGCCTGCAGCTGGCAGAAGACGTACGCCCTCGTCGTCCATCTGGAAGCGCAATACCGAGCCCCGAACGAGGCCCAGGCGCCTGCGTACATCTGCCGGAATGACGATCTGTCCCTTGCTGGAAACGGTGGCGCTGATTTCGCTCGACATGAGGCATCTCCCTAATTGAGAAGCGGCGGGCTTCCACACGACTTCTGAACAATGAGGTAAGAGTTTATGCCTTACCTGGTGGCGCGTCCTCTCGCGTGAAGCGGCAGGCCTGTCGATAGACTTCACATCGCCATGACGCAATCCCAGATCCTGCTCACCGCCTTCGAGCCCTTTGGCGGAGACGCCGTCAACCCCAGTCTCTTGATCGCCAAGCGACTGGACGGCGAGACCATTGCGGGGGCGCGGGTGGAGGCGGTGCAACTGCCTTGCGTGTTTCACCGGGCGCTGACCGCGCTGGAGGAAGCGCTGGAGCGCACCCGTCCGATGCTGGCTGTGGCCTTGGGGTTGGCTGCCGGGCGGGAGGGTTTGTCCATCGAGCGCGTTGCGATCAACGTGGACGATGCCCGCATCCCGGATAACGCGGGGGTTCAGCCCGTGGACGAACCCATCGCGCTCCAGGGTCCTGCGGCCTGGTTCAGCACCTTGCCGATCAAGGCCATCGCGGCCGCCTTGAACCAGGCCGGCGTGCCGGCCTCGGTGTCGCAGACGGCGGGCACCTTTGTGTGCAACCACGTGTTCTATGGCCTGCAGCAGCGCCTGTCGGGCACGGGTGTGCGCAGCGGCTTCATCCACGTGCCGCTGCTTCCTGAGCAACGTGTTCGGCACCCCGGCCAGCCCGCGCTCGCCTTGGAGGAACAGGTGCGCGGGGTGCGACTGGCGCTGGAAGTGGCCCTCACCCACCAGGGAGCCGACCTGCGTGTGGCCGGTGGGGCCGTGGCCTGAGCCATGGGCCCGGTGCCGCGGACAGGGGTTCGTGCGGCGCAGAGCGCGATGGGTGCGGTGATGAACCCGCGCCGAGCCCGTGCTGCAAAAGTGCTGCTCAGGTGCTGCATCGGGGCCTTGATCAGGCCCGACGGAGAGGCCTGCCCATGATCGACCGCTGGGCCCTGGCCCTGCTGCGCCCGGGCCTGGAGGCCGGGGCGCGGCGTCTGGTGCGCGCCGGCGTGGGGGCGGATGCGGTCACCTGGGTGGGTTTCGCGCTGGGTCTTGCCGCCGCGGTATGCATCGCCCAGCAGGCCTTCATGGCCGGGCTGGTGCTGTTGCTCATCAGCCGACTGCTGGATGGCCTGGATGGCGCCGTGGCGCGGCAGACGCAGCCCACCGACCGGGGCGCCTTTCTGGACATCACGCTGGACTTCCTCTTCTACGCCAGCATTCCGCTGGCGTTCGCCTGGGCGGACCCGGCGCGCAACGCGCTGGCGGCGGCCACGCTGCTGGCGGCCTTTGTCGGCACGGGCTCCACCTTCCTGGCCTTTGCCGTGCTCGCCGAGCGGCGCGGCTTGTCCAGCCCCGCATACCCGTCCAAGGGGCTTTACTACCTGGGCGGCTTGACGGAAGCCACCGAGACCCTGTGCGCCTTTGCCGCCATGTGCTGGTGGCCGCAGGCCTTCGCGCTCATCGCCTGGCTGTTTTCTGCCCTGTGCGCGGTGACCGTGCTCACTCGCTTGTGGGCGGGGTGGGCTGCGCTCTCTTCGCGTGAACCGCCTACCCCACGCAACCGCCGCTGAAGCCGCCCGTGGCAGGATGCCGGGTCCATGACGAACAAGACTTCCCGGCTGCTGCTGGCCCTGGCCCTGGCCGCCGCCGTGGCGGCCTTCTTCGCGCTGGACCTGGACCGCTTCCTGTCGCTGGCGCAACTGCGGCAGGCGCAGTCGGGTCTGTCCGCCCTGTATGAACAGCGCCCGTGGGCCGTGATCGCGGCCTTTTTCGCGGTCTACGTGACTGTTTCGACACTGTCCCTGCCAGGGGCGGTGCCCATGACGCTGGCCGGCGGCGCAATCTTCGGTCTGGGGGTGGGCACGGTGGTGGTCTCGGTGGCCTCCACGGTGGGAGCCACGCTGGCCATGCTGGTGTCGCGTCACCTGCTGCGCGAGCTCGTTCAGGCGCGGTTCCATGCCCGCCTGGCCGAGATCGACAGGGGCATCGCGCGCGACGGGGCCTGGTACCTCTTCACGCTGCGCATGCTGCCGGTGATGCCCTTCTTCGTGCTCAACCTGGCCATGGGCCTGACGGCCATGCGGGTGTGGACCTACGCCTGGGTCAGCCAGGCGGGCATGTTGGCGGGTACCCTGGTGTACGTGAATGCCGGCACGCAGCTGGCGCAGATCACCTCGGTGCAGGGCATCGTGTCGCCCGGGCTGCTGGGCGCGTTTGCCCTGCTGGGGGTGTTTCCGCTGGTGGCCCGGCGGCTGGTCAGCGGGCTGCGGGCACGCCGCGCGCTGGCGCCTTGGGCCCACTGCAAGCCCCGGCGCTTTGACCGCAACCTGGTGGTCATCGGGGCGGGCGCGGCGGGCCTGGTGACGAGCTATATCGCTGCGGCCGTCAAGGCCCGGGTCACGCTGGTCGAGGCCCATCGGATGGGCGGCGATTGCCTGAACACCGGCTGCGTGCCCAGCAAAGCGCTGATCCGCGCGGCCGGGCTGGCCCAGGAGATTCGCGAGGCACACCGGTATGGGGTGCGGGTCGGGGCGGGCGCGGGAGAGCCTGGGTGCGCGGGGTTGTCTTCTGCGCGGGCCACATCGGCTGTCTCGGCGTCCGCGGGGTCTGCCCAGGTGACGGTGGACTTTCCCGCCGTGATGGCGCGCGTGGCCCAGGTGGTGCGCGACATCGAGCCGCACGATTCCGTGGAGCGCTACCGTGGCCTGGGCGTGGACGTGCAACTGGGCCGCGCGCGCATCGTCGACCCCTGGCATGTGGAGATCACCCATGACGACGGCCGGAGCCAAACGCTGTCCACGCGCGCCATCGTCATCGCCACTGGCGCTCGGCCCATCGTGCCGCCGCTGCCAGGCCTGCAGGAGGCCGGTGTGCTCACCAGCGACACCCTCTGGGGCCTGCGCGAGCTGCCGCCTCGCCTGCTGGTGTTGGGCGGCGGGCCCATCGGCTGCGAGTTGGCTCAGGCTTTTGCAAGGTTAGGCTCGAAGGTCACCCAGGTGGAGATGGGCTCGCGGCTGCTGCCGAAGGAGGACGAAGACGCTGCAAGCTACGCAAGGCAACGGCTGGAGGCAGACGGCGTGACGGTGCTGACCGGACACCGGGCCTTGCGCTGTGAGCGCGGTGAGCCGGGCCACGCGTCTTCAGGCCCGGGCGCTGAAGCATCGCCAGCCCAGGCGGGTCTGGGTATCGATGGCTCAAGGTCAGAAGCGGGCGCAGGTCCGACGTCTGATCGTCCGGCTTGGTGCCTGGTCACCGAGCAAGGCGGCGTCGAGCACCGCATCGCCTTCGACCGCATCCTCTGTGCTGTCGGCCGCAGCGCCCGCCTGGAGGGGTTCGGCCTGGAGGCGCTGGGCATCGACACCTCCGGGCGCACGTTGCCGGTGGACGAGCATCTGCAGACCACGTTTCCCCACATCCTGGCCTGCGGTGATGTGGCGGGGCCCTACCAGTTCACGCACGCGGCCGCGCACCAGGCATGGTATGCGGCCGTCAACGGGCTGTTTGGCACCTTTCGCCGCTTCAAGGTGGATGACCGCGTCATCCCTTGGTGCACCTTTGTGGACCCGGAGATCGCCCGCGTGGGCATGAACGAGCAGGAGGCTGTGGCGCAGGGGGTGCCTTTCGAGGTGACGAGGTTCGATCTGGACGATCTGGACCGGGTGATCGTGGAGGGGTCCGCCGCAGCGGGCTGGGTCACGGCGGACGACGAGGCGGAGCTGAAGCGCTTCATCGCGGCCAACGACCACCGCATGGCCTACGACGCGGTGGACGCACCGACCATCTTGGTGGAGTACGCGCCCGAGCTGCGCGCCATCCAGGAGAACTGGCC
>CAYSOD010000315.1:0-5026 GCA_964432385.1 uncultured Rubrivivax sp. | reverse complement strand
CGGCCGCCTGATTGCCATGCCGGAATCGGTGGACGTCATCATTCCCCGCGGCGGCAAGAGCCTGATCGAGCGCATCAGTGCCGAGGCCCGTGTGCCCGTCATCAAGCACCTAGACGGCAACTGCCACGTCTACGTGGACGCCGAGGTGGACCTGGACCTGGCGGTGACCGTCACCGACAACGCCAAGACCCAGAAATACAGCCCCTGCAATGCCGCGGAATCCCTGCTGGTGCATGAGCGCCAGGCAGCGGCCTTTCTGCCCCGCATTGGGGCCGTCTTCGCGGCCAAGGGCGTGCAGATGCGCTGCTGCCCAGCTGCACGGGCCGCCTTGCAGGGCGTGCCCCGCGCAGACCTGGTGGATGCCAACGAGGCCGACTGGTCTGAGGAATACCTGGCGCCCATCATCAGCGTGAAGGTGGTGGCGGGCCTGGACGAGGCCATCGCGCACATCAACCGCTACGGTTCACACCACACCGACGCCATCCTCACGACGAACCATCCCAACGCGATGCGCTTCCTGCGCGAGGTGGACTCCTCCAGCGTGATGGTCAACGCCAGCACTCGTTTTGCGGACGGCTTCGAGTACGGGTTGGGCGCCGAGATCGGCATCAGCACCGACAAGTTCCACGCCCGCGGGCCGGTGGGCCTGGAAGGCCTGACCTCGATGAAGTGGGTGGTGCTGGGTCAGGGCGAGGTTCGTACCTGAATCAGCGCTGAGCGCTGGCCGGCCCCTTTGGGCCATTCAGGCGAGAAACGCTCGACCGGCCCCAGACCCCAGACCGCTCAGACAGCTTCCGGAGTCTCGTCCGCCAGGTCCATCGCGATCTGCGTGCACACCGAGCGGCACACGGCCACCGCCTGCTGGTTTTCGATGCGGTAGTAGATCTGCGTGGCATCGCGCCGCTTGCCCAGCACGCCTGCCCGGTACAGCGTGGACAGGTGCTGGCTCATGTTGGGCTGCGTGGTGTCGATCTCGGCCAGGAGCTGCGAGACGTTCTTCTCGCCATGGCACAAGGCGCTGAGGATGCGCAGGCGAATGGGCGTGGACAACAGGCCGAAGAGCTCGGCAGCGGTGCTGAAGACGATGTCGGATTCGTCCCGGGGTTTCTGGCTCATGGCTTCATGATGCACGAACTGCGCGCCGCTCGCCATCGGGTCTGGGTGCTGGCGGTGGCTGAGCACCTGTCTTGCACTCAGGCCGGCTTGAGCCACTCCATCACGTCTTCCTCGAACATCTCCCCGGCAATCACCTGCTGCAGCCGGCCTTGGCGGTCCACGGTCACCGTCAGCGGGATCACCCGGCGGTTGGACAGCGCCGCGCTCATGGGCCCTTGGTCCAGCGTGACCTGAAAACCATAGCCATGGCGCGCGAGATAGGCCTTCACCACCGCGGCGTCCTTCTCGCGCGCCACCGTCAGGATCTCCAACGGCCGCCCGGCGGCTGCCCGGCGCAGCTTCTCGAGGTGGGCGTTGTGGCGCAGGCAGAACGGGCAGGTGGTGGACCAGAACACCACGATCACCTGCTTGCCCTGGGCCTGGGCCGCACCCCAGCGGGTACCGTCCAGCAGGCTGACCTCCGGCCAGGCCACCATGTGCCCCGGCTGGGGCGGGTTCTGGGGAGCGGGCACGGCAGCCCCTGAGGGTGCTGGCGAGGCGGCATGAAGTGCCGAGCCCAGCGCCAGAAGGCCCAGCGCCCCCACCAGGGTGCGACGCTGACGAAGCTGCTTGGCAGCCTTCACGGGTCTTGGTGTTCCGCGCCCTGGACATGGGTACGTGCTCACGGGGCCTGCTCCATCAGCAACAAGAGGTTGTGGTCGGTCGTGCGGTGGGCCCTGTGCAACGAGGGCTTGGCTTTCAGTTGTACCCGGCGGCCCGCCACCCAGGCGGATTCGGACGGATCCTGCTCACCCGCAGCAGGGCCCATGGTACGCCTCCAGTGCCGCAAAGTCCTGCACCTGACGCAGGCTTGTGCGCTTCCCGGGCGAGCCTGCAGGAGAATCAGGCTGCCGAGCCGCCCGGCCCTTGCGGGCCTGAGGCGGCCGACGGCCCCATCAACGAGGAGAAGCACGATGCAGATCGCAGTCCGTCACGCGGCCCGGTGGACCGCCTGGGCCGGGGCGCTGGCCCTGACCGCCGCGGCGCAGGCCCAGACGCCCGCCCCCCATCCGCACCTGGCCCGCAACCTGGCCGCCACCTGCGCCAACTGTCACGGCGCCAACGGGCAGGCGCTGGGCGAGATGAAGTCGCTGGCGGGCAACCCGGCCGAGCGCACCATCGCCTTGATGACTTACTTCAAGACGACCGCGCAGCCCGAAGGCATCACCATCATGCACCAGATCGCCAAGGGTTACACCGATGAACAGATCAGGCTGATCGCGGGCTACTTCGCGTCCCTGCCGGCCAAGAAGTGAGGGAGCCCACCATGCAAACCATCCATACCCAAGCCTTGTCCCGCCGCCGTCTGCTGCTGGCGGGCGCTTCTGCGGGCGGCCTGGCACTGAGTGGCTGTGCCAGCCTGGACAGCGGTCCGTCCATCGGCCGTGTGGTCGTGGTCGGCGGCGGTTTTGGCGGCGCCACGGCGGCGCGGTACCTCAAGATGTGGGGCGGCAACGTCGATGTGACGCTGGTGGAGCGCAACACCAGCTTCATCTCCTGCCCCATCAGCAACATGGTGGTGGGCGGCCACAAGCAGATGGCCGACATCTCGCGCGGCTACGACGGCCTGAGGAAGATGGGCGTCAAGGTCGTGCAGGGCGACGTCACCGCCATCGACGCGGCGGCCAAGAAGGTGCGGCTGGCCGGCGGTGGCGAACTGGCTTACGACCGGCTGGTCGTGTCGCCCGGTGTGGACTTCATGTTCGAGCAGGTGGGCGGCCTGCAGGCGGGGCTGGACAGCGGCCGCATCACCCACAGCTGGAAGGCGGGCCCGCAGACCGTGGCCCTGCGCCGGCAACTCGAGGCCATGCCCGATGGCGGCGTCTTTGCCATGTCCATCCCCAAGGTCCCTTATCGCTGCCCGCCCGGGCCCTATGAGCGCGCCTGCATGGTGGCCAGCTACCTCAAGACCGCCAAGCCGAAGTCCAAGGTCCTGGTGCTGGACGCCAACCCCGAGATCCAGTCCAAGAAGGCCTTGTTCGAGCGGGCCTTCCGGGATCACTACACCGGCATCATCGAGTACCGTGCCAACGCCGAGCTCAAGGAAGTGTCGAACCTCACGGCCAAGCTGGAGTTCGAAGATGTCAGGGCCGATGTGCTGAACGTGATTCCGCCCCAGCGCGCCGGCGATCTTGCCCGCACGGCTGGGCTGATCAACGTCAACAACCGCTGGGTGGGCGTGGACTGGCTGACCATGGAGTCCACGGCCGTCAAGGGCGTGCACGTGCTGGGCGATGCCACCTTCTCGGCCCCGGCGATGCCCAAGTCCGGCCACATGGCCAACCAGCACGCCAAGGTGGCGGCTGCGGCCATCATCAGCTTACTCAGGGGCGAGGCCGTCAACCCCACGCCCGTGGTGATGAACACCTGCTACAGCTTTGTCACCGCGCGAGACGTGGTGCACGTGGCCTCGGTGCACCAGTACGACGACAAGGACAAGACCTTCAAGACGGTGCCGGGCTCAGGCGGCGTGTCGGCCGCAGCCAGCCAGCTCGAAGGGCGTTACGCCCTGAGCTGGGCCGACAACATCTGGAACGACATGCTCAACGCCTGAGCAGGCGATCCGGGCAACCCGGGCGGTCAGGCCGGTCAGGCCATGCCCGGGTTGCCCTGCACTGACAGCAGCCTGGGCGTGTTGATGCGCCGGTTTGCCACCCGGCCGCCAGGGCGGGCCTTGAGCCATGTCTCGACATGCTCCCACACGGGCTTGAGGCCGGCCTTGGCAGCCTCTTCGGCCACGGGGGCCCACCCGGCCACCTTGTAGGTCTTGCCGGCCTCGACAGGCCGGCCGTCCAGGCGCATGTCGGTGATGCGCGCGCCCATCCTGGCTGCCGGGTCCAGCGTGTACTGCAGGCCGCCCACCCTCACCATGTCGCCCCCCTGTTGGTAGTACGGGTCAGGGTTGAACAGGTTGTCGGCCACGTCCTCCAGCACGGTCTTGATCATCTCGCCCGTCATGGGCGTCACCGTGGCGTAGGGGTAGGTGATGGCCAGCTGGTCCATCATCAGCTCGCGCGTGATGGCCTGGCCCGGCAGCAGGCTGGTGCCCCAACGGAAGCCCGGGCTGAAGGCGATCTCGGCACCTTGGGTATCCATCAGAGCGTCGCACACCAGTTGGTCCCAGCTGCCGTTGAAATTGCCACGCCGGTACAGCAGGCCGTCGGTGACGGCCAGGGTCTCGCCCAGTCGGGCCTCGTAGGGCGCGCGAATCTTGGTGATGAGCGCCGCCATTTCCGGGTCGGCTCTCAGCACGTTGGCGAAGACGGGCAACAGCCGGTAGCGGAAGTTCGTCACCCTGCCGGCTTTCACCTCGAGGTCCATCACGCCGAGGAACTTGCCGTTGCTGCCCGCATTGGTGACCAGCGTGGTGCCACCGGCGTTCTTCACCGGCACGGCCACGGGCACGCCGTCGTGGGTATGGCCGCCGAAGATCGCATCGATGCCGCGCACCCGGCTGGCCATCTTCAGGTCCACGTCCATGCCGTTGTGGGACAGCACCACCACCACCTGGGCGCCCTTCGCACGGGCTTCGTCCACCGTCTTCTGCATCTCGTCCTCGCGGATGCCGAACTCCCAATCCGCCACAAGATAGCGTGGGTTGGCGATGGGCGTGTAGGGGAAGGCCTGCCCGACGATGGCCACCTTCACCCCGTTCATCTCCTTGATCACATACGGGGGGAAGACCGGGTCGCCGAAATCGGCAGTCTTGACGTTCTGCGCGACGAAGTCCACCCGCTGCGCGGCCGCACCGCCGCCCGCGCCGCCCTTGAAGTCCTTGTCGACGATCTCCTGGACCCGCTTCATGCCGTAGGTGAATTCCCAGTGGCCGGTCATCACGTCGACGCCCAGCAGCCGGCAGGCCTCGACCATG
>CAYSOD010000314.1:0-5042 GCA_964432385.1 uncultured Rubrivivax sp. | reverse complement strand
CGTGCCCGAGCGCATCTGGGACGGTGAGACGCCCGACCTGGCCGATCGGGTTGCGGCGCGGGTGTTGATCGCCGCCGATGCGGGATCGGTAGGCGTGCTGGAGCTGCGCCACTGGCGCGAGGGCCTGAAGGCCCACCCTGCCATGCGCACGGCGATAGCAGACTTCAACGGGCGGCTTCCCCCCATCTGGGAGCTGAGCAACCCCGATGCGCTCGGCGCCTTCGTGGCTCTGGTGTCTGATACGGGAGACCGTCGCCACGCGCTGCGCCTGCTGCACCCCAGTCGGCCCCAGCGCGTGCTGCGCCGTGAAGCCGGCGAGCCCTTGTGGGACCGCGCCGTGTCGGGCATGGCGCTCAGCCCCGATGGCCGACGTCTGGCCATGGTGGTGCAAACCGACCCGGCTGCACGTTACCGCCCACTGCACCTCGGGCGCCTGGTGGTCCTGGATCTCGCAGCGCCACCTGGTGCAGATGGGTTCCCCCCCGAGCTGCCTCTGCCCCCGGCAGCCGACGGATTTGCACAGGTGCTGGGCCAGAGGCCCGCCTGGATCAACGGTGGCCGCCAGCTGCTGGTGGCTGCCGCAGGCCCTCAGGGGCGCACCGCCACCGGCAAGCCCGTGGCGCCGGCGCTTCAACCCGATCCGCAGATCGAACTGATCGACCTGGACCAGCAAACCCGAACAGTGGTCACACAGGGGCACAGCCCCATGGCTTGCGGTCAAGGCGCAGGGTTTCTGCTGGCGCGCGGCAGCAGCTTCAACTGGTCACGGGTGGATGCCCCAGGGCAAGACCTGCGCGCGGTGCCTCGCCAGCATGGATTGGGCACCCCGGTGGCCCTGATCGATCAACGCTACCTGCTGTTCACTGGCGCTGCGCACCCGCAATCTCCGCGCGAACTCACGGTGAACAACAGCCCCATGGTCGGACCCAAGACCATGCTGGCGCTGAAAGTGATGGACCTGCAGACCCAAGCGGTGCTGACCTTGTTGGAAGGCGTCGATCCGCGGCAGCGGATCACCGCAGGGCCAGCTTGATCTGCCGCGTTCGTCGGAGGGCGACGGCCGCGCCTGTGAGCGTTCGTCGCGCGAAGCCTGCAAGGGATTTCAAACGGCCTTTGGGAGCCTGCGGGAAGCCCCATTGACGCATGGGTGGCCAATAGACGTCGTCCAGGACGACTTGGAACTGGCGTCTGCACCGTTGGCTCAGGTAGCGAAGTCTTGCCGCGTCTCGCGCACCCGTCCCCGGGGCGGCAGCGCAGGCGTGCGCGCGGCTCGCGTCGCCGAGGCGTTGCAGTGGCCGCCAGGGGCAAGTTGAGCGACGCCAGCGCCCATGCGATCGCGCGTTTTCGCGATTCCGTTCGCGCACCGTCAGGCATAAACTGAAAAACGGGTCGGCGCGCATGTCGCGGGTTGGCGCCGTGCGGCGCGTGCCGGGCGCCGTCGGGAACAACCGGGAGACGGGAATGCACAAGGACTGCCGTGGCGTGGCCGTGGTCGCGCCCAGCCAGGACGCGGTCGACCGCCTGGACGCCGTGATTGAGCGGCTCGCGCGCTTTCGTGTCGACCCGCTGGCCGAGGTCGACGCGCTGATCGCCGACCACCCCGACTTCGCGCTGGCGCACTGCCTGCGCGGGGCGCTGATGATGCTGTCGACGGAAAAGCCCGTAATGGCCGAGCTTGAGCGCGAGATCGAAGCCATCAAGGCCTGTCCGATGGGCGATCGCGAGAGCATGCACCTGGCGGGGCTGGAGGCCTGGTGGCGGGGCGACTACCACCGCATGGTCGACCTCTACGCCGAGGTGCTGATCCGCCACCCGCGCGACCTCCTGGCGCTGTTCGTGCTGCACCAAGGCGACTTCCTCACCGGCCAGTCGCGCCTATTACGCGACCATCCGGCGCGTGTGCTGGCGGGCTGGGGAGACGCGCCCGGCCGCGGCTTCGTGATGGGCATGCACGCCTTCGGCCTGGAGGAGATGGGCGACTACGCCGCCGCCGAGGCGCAGGGGCTGCGCGCGCTCGAGGCCGACCCGCTGGACGCGTGGGCGGTGCACGCGGTGGCGCACGTCATGGAGATGCAGGGGCGCACGGACGAAGGTATTGCCTTCATGCGCGAGCGCGAGCGCGACTGGGCGAGCGACAACTTCCTTGCATACCACAACTGGTGGCACCGGGCGCTGTTCCACCTCGACCGCGAGGAGCACGACGAGGCGCTCGGCCTTTACGACCGCGGCGTGCGGCCGGTGCCCTCGGCCGTCGCGATGGAGATGGTCGACGGCTCGGCGCTGCTGTGGCGGCTCGGGCTCAAGGGGGTCGACGTCGGTGATCGTTGGCAACCGCTGGCCGAGGCCTGGGCACCGACGCTCGGCGACGCGCACTACCCGTTCAACGACGTGCACGCGATCATGGCCATGATCGGCGCCGGGCGCATGGACGACGCGCGCCGGGGTGTCGAGGCACTGGCGGCCTCGGTCGAAGGAGGTTCGGCCGCCGCGATGACGCGCGAGGTCGGCCTGCCGGTCGGCCGCGCGCTGCTGGCCTTTGCCGAAGGACGCGACCGCGATGCGGTGTCGGACCTCGCCCCGGTGATCGCCGGGGCACACCGCTTCGGCGGCAGCCACGCGCAGCGCGACTTGCTGGATCTGACCTTGATTGCGGCGGCCGAGCGTTGCGATCTGCCGCGCGCGAGCGCCTTGCTGGCCGAGCGGCTGGCGCTCAAGCCCTCGAGCCTGTTCAACTGGGCCGTCGCGGCGCGCGTGCACTCACGGCTGGGCGATGCAGCCGCTGCCGCGCTCGCCGAGCGCGAGGCGGCAGCGCGGCGCCCGTCCTTCTCAACGATCCCCTGAGGCGCGCCAGCGCGTGCAGCCCAGGCGGCCTCGCCCGACCCAGGGCCTGCCGCCGGGCCCAGTGCGCGATTTGACCCCGCCGCCGTTGATGTCTTGACCGTGGAAGTTCCTCAATGAGTCAGGCAGAGGTGGCCGCGCAAACCTGAACACGGCGATATGTGGAAAGGCTGCTCCGATGGGCGAGTCAGCCCCAAGAGGGTCAGTGGCCGTCTCGTGGGCGCGGGCCGCGGCCAGACATCACCCGACTTGGGCTTCAGCCCAAGTCAGCACTCGCTGGACCAGTTCAGTCAACTCCTCGCGCGAACAACCTGACTCCAGTTCGTCGTCATAGCGGTATTCGACAGCGAACGGGTTGAGTTGCCGAACTTCATCCAGCGTGAAGGGAGTGACAGCGAAGCCATCAAGCAACGCTTTCGCCAAAGCAACCAGGTCGTGGGTACGTTTGGTTTCGATACCTCCGCTCACAGAGGCCGCCTTCAACGCTTTCTCGACGGCCTGCTGCGCATGGAACCCGGCAGACGCCAGAGGCGCCTCGGGAATTCCGGCCAGCAGCATCAAGGTGGTTCGGTCACGATGAGCAAGACGCAACAGGCGACGCGCCTCTTCAAGCGCGGGCGTCATGAATCCGACGTCCTTCCTTCGCAGCCCAGTACGGGACGGTACCCGGCACCTGACGCCGTCGCTCAAAGTCTTCTCTCGAGATCACGACGATGTCCACGCCCACACCCATCGAGCCCACAGCCCGGTGGATCTTCAGGTACTCGGCTGTCTTGTCATCGACATGCTCCTCGATAACCATGAGATCCAGGTCCGAGCCTGCATCGGCGTCACCACGCGCGTAGGACCCGAAGAGCAACACCTCGGCCGGGCAACTGGCCGCGCCTGCGGCGCGCCGTGCGGCGTCAAGGATGGCTTGCGGATTCAACATGGGAACGCTTTCCGATGATGGTCGCAATTGTCCACAGACAACGCCGATGCGCAACGCTGGGCGCAAAGCCACCAACGCGCCGCAGTGCGGTCCGTCGGCCCTCACGCGACTGACGCCAACCCCCTCCTTGCCTCGCCCTCCTCCATCTCCATGCGCTGCGCCCAATCGGCGATCTGGTCGTCGCCGACGCGGCCGACGTTGAAGTACGCCGCATCCGGGTGTGCCAAGTAGAACCCACTGACGCTGGCGGCTGGCGTCATGGCCAGGCTTTCGGTCAGGCCCATGCCGATCTCCTCGGCCTTGAGCACCTCAAACATCGGCGCCTTGACGCGATGGTCGGGGCAGGCGGGGTAGCCCGGTGCGGGGCGGATGCCGCGGTACTGCTCGGCGATCAAGGCCTCGTTGCTCAGCGCCTCGTCGGCCGCATAGCCCCAGAACTCCGTGCGCACACGCTGGTGCAGACGCTCGGCGAAAGCTTCGGCCAGGCGGTCGGCCAGGGCCTTGAGCAGGATGGCGGAGTAGTCGTCGTGGTCGGCGATGAACTGGCGCTCTTTCTTCTCTACGCCCAGGCCGGCGGTGACAGCGAAGAGGCCGAGGTAGTCGGGCTTGGCCCCGGGGCCCGTCTTGGGCGCAATGAAGTCTGCCAGACAGCGATTGGGCCTCTTCACGCCGTCCACCACCGGCCGTTCGGTCTGCATGCGCAGGGGTGACCAGCGCAGCAGCACCTGCTCGCGCGACTCATCCCCGTAGACCTCGATGGTGTCGTCGTCCACCGTATTGGCGGGCAGCAGCGCGAAGACGCCATTGGCCTGCAGCCAGCGGCCTTCGATCAGGCGCTGCAGCATGCGCTTGCCGTCGCTGAAGACGCGCTGCGCCTCGGCGCCCACCACCTCGTCACGCAGGATCTGCGGGAAGGGCCCGGCCAGGTCCCAGGTCTGGAAGAACGGGCCCCAGTCGATGCAGGCCGCGATCTCGGTCAGGTCCACGTTTTTCAGCACACGGCGGCCGATGAAGCGGGGCTTGGGCGGCGTGTAAGCGGCCCAATCGATGGGCGTCTTGTTGGCGCGCGCCGCGGCCAGGCTGACCAGGGGCGTGACCTTCTTGTTGGCGTGCTGCTGGCGCACGCGCTCGTACTCGGCGTTGAGTTCGGCGATGTAGGCCTTGGCACGCTCGTCGCTGAGAAGATCCGAGCACACGCCCACGCTGCGCGAGGCGTCGGGCACGTAGACCACCGGGCCCTCGTAGTGCGGCGCGATCTTCACGGCGGTGTGCA
>CAYSOD010000313.1:0-5092 GCA_964432385.1 uncultured Rubrivivax sp. | reverse complement strand
TGGTGATCGACATGATCGTGGCCAGCGTGCTGATGAGCCTGGGCATGATGATGCTCAGCCCGGTGCTGGTGGCGTTGCCCTTCAAGCTGATGCTGTTTGTGCTGGCTGATGGCTGGAACCTGTTGCTGGGTTCGCTGGCCGCCAGCTTCGCCACTTGAGGCGCGTCCCTATTACGCCGTCCTGACAGAACCCCATGACCGCACAACAAGTCTTCGCCATCGGCCAGCAAGGGCTGTTCCAGCTCATCCTGGTGTCCGCGCCCTTGCTTCTGTCTGCGTTGATCGTGGGCCTGGTGGTCAGCATCTTCCAAGCCGCCACCCAGATCAACGAGGCCACGCTGAGCTTTGTGCCCAAGATCATCGCGGCGGTGGTGGTGCTGGCGGTGGGCGGGCCCTGGATGATGACGACGCTGGTGGAGTACCTGCGAAGCATCCTGCTGGCGATCCCCAGTTCAGTGGGCTGACGCACCTCGGCGTCCACGCCGCTGATCCACCGGGCCTCCCGGGCTTGCCGCCATGATCACCTTCACGGAAGCGCAACTCACCGCTTGGCTCACTCCCCTGGTGTGGCCCTTTATCCGGGTGCTCGCGGTGTTTTCGGCCTTGCCGATCTTCAATCGGCGCAACGTCCCGATGCGGATTCGCATTGCCTTGGCGGCCTTCATCACCGCCACGGCCCAACCGGCACTTCCAGCCATGCCCGTGGTGCCGCTGGACTCGATGCTGGCCGTGATGCTGGTGATACAGCAGGTGCTTATCGGCCTGACCATCGGGTTTGCCGTACGCCTGGTGTTCGCGGCGGTGGAGTTCGCAGGCGAGCTCATTGGCCTGCAGATGGGTCTGAATTTCGCTGCGTCCTTCGACCCCATCAGCGCCAGCCAGAGCACGGCGGCGGCGAGTTTCTTCGGCACCATGGTGGCCTGGATGTTCGTCGCACTCAACGGCCATTTGGTGGTCATTTCCGCGGTGGTGGACAGCTTCCAGGCCTTTCCGGTGGGCCCGGAGCCCTTCGCCTTTCTTCGCAAGACGCTGCCTCACCGCTGGGGCGCGGAGATCTTCGCCACCGGGCTGTGGATCGCCCTGCCCATCGTCACCATGCTGCTGTTCGTGAACCTGGTGCTGGGCTTCATCTCCCGCGTGGCGCCGCAGATCCAGATCTTCGCCATCGGCTTTCCCATCACCCTGGGGTTGGGGTTGGTCGGCATGTACTACGTTCTGCCCGCGCTGGAACAACCTTTCATGATGACGCTGGAGCGGGTGTTGAGCGGTTTGAGGTGATCACCCCTCCCCCACCAGGCCGTTCCTGATGGCGTACACGGTCAGCTCCGCGTTGTTGGCCAGACTGAGCTTCTCCAGCACCCGGGCTCGGTAGACGGACACCGTCTTGGGCGACAGCAGCAGTTCGTCGGCGATGTCGGACAAGCGCTTGCCCGACGCGATGAGCTGCAGCGTCTGGAGTTCGCGGTCAGACAGGCGTTCATGCGGCTTCTCGGTGGGCGGGGCGCTCAGGCTTTCCACCAGCATCTGGGCGATCTCGGGTGTGACGTACTTGCGGCCCTGGGCCACCGTGCGCACAGCCTGCACCAGTTCCTGCGGGTCGCCTCCCTTGTGCACATAGCCTGAAGCACCGGCCCGCAGGGCCCGAATGGCGTACTGGTCTTCGGGGTACATGCTCACGATCAGCACCCGGGCTTGCGCGCCCTCGTCCTTGAGGGCGTGCAGCACGTCCAGGCCGCTGCGGCCCGGCAGGTTGATGTCCAGCACCAGGACGTCGCAGCGCTTGCTGCGCATCAGGGACCGAAGTTCAGCGTATTCGCCGGCCTCGCCCACCACCCGGATGTCGCTGGCATCCGACAAGGTGTCGCGGATGCCACGACGGATCAGCGCGTGGTCGTCACACAAGATCACTTCGATCATCGCCGCCCTCACCTGAATGCCTTGCACTGCCAGGGCCGCCTACGGCCCTGCCACCCGAGCCGACCATGGCCTTCACTCCCATGCCGCGGTGGCTTCAGGCCCGCCCTCCTCGGGAGCCTGGGCCTCCTGGGCCGCCCGCGCCTGGTCCAGAGGCACTGACAGGATGAGTGTGGTGCCCGCAGCGCTGCTGGACAAATCGATCCAGCCGCCCACCGTGCCCGCACGCTCGTGCAAGCCCCTGATGCCGAAGCTTCTGGCCTTGGTCAGGGCCCCCTCGCTCAGGCCTCGCCCGTTGTCGACAATCTCCACCGAGAGCACGCCATGCGATAGCGACAGATCCACCGTGACCTTGGTGGCCTGCGCGTGCTTGCTGATGTTGGTCAGCGCCTCCTGCGCCGTCCGGTATGCCACCAGCGGCACGCCTTGCGGCAGCGGCGGCAGGGGGTCGTGGCTGGTGCGAAAGACGGTGCTGATGCCGGTGCGGCGCTCGAAGCGCTGCGTCATCCACTGCAGCGACGCGACCAAGCCCTGCTCCAGGATGGCAGGGCGCAGGTTGTGCATGATGCGCTGGCTGGCCTCGATGGCATAACTCACGGTCTCAAGCGCCGACTCCACTCGCTGCAGTACCTCAGGCTCTTTCACGCGCCGTGCTGCCCAGGCCAGGTCGAACTTCAGGGCAGTCAGGGACCCCCCGACGTCGTCATGGATCTCCCGCGAAATGGCGGTGCGCTCGCTTTCAATGCTGGTCTGCAAATGCTGGGCGAGTTCGGACAGGCGCTCGCGTGACGCTGCGAGTTCGCGGTCGGCTTTCAGGCGCGCGCGGCGGCTCTCGCTGGCCTCGATGGCCCGCTCCAGCGCCGGCGCCAACCGCGCCAGGTTGTGCTTGAGCAGGTAGTCGCTCGCCCCACTCTTCATGGCCTCCACGGCCATGTCTTCGCCAATCTTCCCTGACACCAAAATGAACGGCAGCACCAAACCTGTGGTGCGCAACCGGGCCAGGGCGTCCAACCCAGTGAACCCGGGCAGGTTGTAGTCTGAAATGATCGCATCCCAGGGTTCGGCCAGGGCCTGCTCGAAATCCCGCAGGGTGTCCACACGCCGCCAACTCACCGCCAGGCCCGCACGACGCAACTGCAACACGGTCAAGGCGTGGTCGTCCTCGGAGTCCTCGAGGTGCAGGACCTTCAAAACCCCGCCCGCTGCGGGCAGTCGCTCCAGGCTGGTGGCGTTCGGGGCCCCAGCCGGCGCAGGAACGCCGGAAGTCCCGGCGTCAGGAAACTCATCAGGCGAGACGGCTGCATTCACAGCAACAAGTATCGCCCACCCCTTGCGGCCGACGAATGAATGGATTTCGGCCCCGTGCGGGGGTCGATCCGGAGGCCATACGGGCCAAATTGCCGCGACAATGCAACTCTCACGAATTTCAGCTGCATGACTTCTGACCCACAAGCACCGCCTGATGAGCCTGCCATCGCCGGCCCGGCCCTGGTGGCCCACCCTGAGTCAGGGCTGGACCCCATGGCGTCTGCCGACCTGCAGGATCATCTGCTGATCGCTTCCAACGACCTTGACCGCCTCCAGCGCCTTCTGGACGACGCCAGCTACACCCTGCTGGGGCACTTTCGGGGCGCGGCCGAGCATCTGGAGCGGGCCCTGCACCTGATGGCCCAGCAGCCCGACATCGACCAGCGGCACCTCCATCAGGCCATGGAGTTCCTGGCCTCTGCCATCACCGGCCTGCAATTCCAGGACATGGCCTCGCAGCTCCTGCAGCACACCTCCAAGCGGCTGCGAGGCTGCGCTGACCGGCTGGCAGCATCGGTCATGGCGGATGATGAAGACGGGCCCGCCGTCATCGAGGAGCTGCCCATGAAGCCCAACCCCGTGACGCAGGACGAGATGGACGCTGGATCCGTCGAGCTGTTTTGAGCGTTGAGCGCCCAGATATCAAGAACACCGGACACCGGAGAACCCTGACATGCATTCGATCCTCGCCGTTGACGACTCTGCGTCCATGCGCCAGATGGTCAGTTTCACTCTCAAGAATGCCGGCTTCGCTGTCACTGAGGCGGTCGACGGCGTCGACGCATGGGAAAAGTCGCAGCAGCGGGACTACGCCCTGGTGCTGACGGATCAGAACATGCCAAGGCTGGACGGGATCGGTTTGACCCGCAAACTCAGGGAGAACCCGAAGTTTCATAACACGCCTATCCTCATTCTCACCACGGAGTCCAGCGACCAGATGAAACAGGCGGGCCGGGCGGCGGGAGCCACGGGGTGGCTGGTCAAACCCTTTGACCCGGCCAAGCTGGTCGAAGTGATCCGCAAGGTCATTCGTTGAGGCTGCGGGGGGACCCATGTCAGATCTCCACACAGATGCCGCCAGCGCTGCCGCTGGCATCGATCTCAGCCAGTTTTACCAAGTCTTCTTCGAGGAGGCCGGGGAGAACCTGGACAACCTGGAGCAGATGCTCCTGCACATCGATCTGGAGAGCGCCGAGGACGAAGACCTGAACGCCATCTTCCGGTGCGCCCACTCCGTCAAGGGCGGAGCCGCCACGTTCGGCTTCAAGGACATCGCCGAGCTGACGCACCAGATGGAGACCCTGTTGGACAAACTCCGCCGCAGGGAACTGGCGCCCACCTCGGCCATGGTGGACGTGCTGCTGCAGTCTGGCGACGCACTCCGGGCCATGCTCGCCCGCCATCAGGGCCAAGGTGGGGACCCCGTAGACACAGCCGAGCTCCTGTTCAACATTCGCTCGCAGGTTGAGAATGGCAGCGCAGCAGGCTCTGTGGCGCCTTTGCCCGCGGCGCCGGCCGCCGCAGCAGCACCGTTGGCTGCACCGGCGCGCATGGAGGAGCCCCCCCAGCCAGCAAGTGTCGCCGAGCCGATTCAAGACGCTCCTGCGTCGCCTGCGGCGCCCGCCCCAGCCGCGCAGTCACCCGCCCCGGCCCCGGCCAAGAAGGGCCCTCGCATGCTCGAGCTCACGGTCGGGCCCCTGCAGGACATCTCCAGGGCCGACGGCATCGTTGAGCTCTTCAAGGAGATCGATGGCCTGGGACTCATCGAGCCCCTGGATGCGGGTCGGGCCGAGGACGGCATGCGCCGCTTCAAGATCATGACCACGGCCAGTGACGTGGATCTCTATGATCTTTTCGGTTTTCACGTGTCG
>CAYSOD010000312.1:3554-5136 GCA_964432385.1 uncultured Rubrivivax sp. | reverse complement strand
TCATGAAGGCATTGATCATCACCAGGTCGCCCAGCGTCATGCGACCTTCCACCACGCCCTGGGTGGCACGCCACAGCATGGCCACCAACGCGGTGGCGATGATGACCTGCTGCCCGATGTTGAGCACACTGAGCGTGGTCTGGCTCTTCAACGCTGCCCGGCGCAGCTGCTCCAGGCTCTCGTCATACCGCTTGGCCTCAAAGGCCTCGTTACCAAAGTACTTCACCGTCTCGTAGTTCAGCAGCGAATCGATGGCCTTGGTGTGGGCGCTGGAGTCCATCTCGTTCATGCGCCGGCGGAACTTCGTGCGCCACTCGGTCACCGTGACGGTGAAGGCGATGTAGACCACCAGCGCGCTGAGCGTGATGAGTGCGAAGCCGGCGTCGAACTTCCAGCCCAGCAGCACCAGCACCATCAGCACTTCCACCAGCGTCGGGAAGATGCTGTAGAGCGAGTAGGAGATCAGAGACTGCACGGCGCGCGTGCCGCGCTCGATGTCGCGCGTCATGCCGCCCGTCTGGCGCTCCAGATGAAAACGAAGGCTCAGCGAGTGCAGATGGCCAAACACCTCCAGTGCGATGCTGCGCGTGGTGCCCTCGGTGGCCTTGGCGAACACCAGCTCGCGCAGCTCGGTGAACAGCGAGGTGGACAAACGTAGCGCGCCATAGGCCAAGAGCAGGCCCACCGGCACCACCAGCATCGCGGCGGCCGAGCCGGGTGCCAGCGTCAGGCTGTCCACCAGGTCCTTCAGCAGCAGCGGCACGCCCACGTTGGCCACCTTGGCCGAGATCAGGAAGGTCAGCGCGATGCACACGCGCCAGCGGTAGCGCCAGAGGTAAGGGAACAGGCGTCGGAGGGTGGTCCAGTCGGAGCGTGGAGGCGCGGGCGGGGCGCCAGGCGGAGAGGAAGGCGCTGTGGCAGACAGAGAGGGGCTGGAGGGTCGCATGGGAACAGTGTCGCGGATGCAGCCCGGCCAGACCGGGCTCACCGCGCTGCGGCGCCACCAGGTCTTGAGGCTGCGCGCGCCTATCATCGCCGGCATGAGCACCCCCACCACCCTCCCCACCAGCGCCGGCCGGCTGTTGTCACCCGAGACGCTGGCAGACCAGCGTGAACTGGTGCTCAGGGTGATGCCCCTGCCCTCGGACGTCAACGCCAACGGTGACATCTTCGGCGGCTGGCTGATGGCGCAGGTGGACATGGCAGGCGCCGTGCTGCCCTACCGCATCGCGCGCGGCCGCATCGCCACCGTGGCAGTCAACGAGTTCCTGTTCAAGCAGCCGGTGTCGATTGGTGACCTGCTGAGCTTCTACGCCCGAGTGGAGCGCGTGGGCAACACCTCCATCACCGTGCACGTCGAAGTGTTTGCCGAGCGCAACCCGGTAAACCCGCAGGTGGTGAAGGTGACCGAGGCGCGCATCACCTACGTGGCCATCGACAAGGATGGCAAGCCGCGGGCCATTCCCAAGGCAGAGGCCTGACGCAGGCTGCTCTTTCGCCGACCTTTTGCCGCCCTATTGCCGCCACTTGTACAGGCGCCTCACAAGACTTCACAACACTCCAGTCAGGAGACCCACCTCAT
>CAYSOD010000312.1:0-3454 GCA_964432385.1 uncultured Rubrivivax sp. | reverse complement strand
TTGTACAGGCGCCTCACAAGACTTCACAACACTCCAGTCAGGAGACCCACCTCATGATCGTCTTCGAACACGCCGACGTGCTGGACGCTGCCGCCGGCACCCTCATCAAAGATCGGTTCGTCCGCGTTGAAGGCAAGACCATCGCCGCGGTCTCCGACAAGCCTCTGGACACCACGGGCGCTCGCGTCATCGACGCCCGCGGCAAGGTGCTGATGCCAGGCCTGATCGACTGCCATGTGCACGTGCTGGCCTCCATGCTGAACGCCGGGCGCCTGGCCAAACTGCCCAACGTGCTGACCGTGCTGCGCGCCGTGCCCATCCTGCAAGGCATGCTGATGCGCGGCTGCACCACCGTGCGCGACGCCGCCGGGGCCGACTGGTCGCTGGCCGAGGCCGTGCGCACGGGGCTCGTGCAGGGGCCGAAAATCTTCCCTTCAGGCCGCGCGTTGTCTCAGACCGGCGGCCATGGCGACTTCCGCGAGCGCAGTGACGTCATCGAGCCCTGCCCCTGCACGCCCAAGATCGGCGCCATCGGCCGCGTGGTGGACGGTGTGGATGCCATCCGCCGCGCCGTGCGTGAAGAGATTCAGATGGGGGCCACCCAGATCAAGATCATGGCCTCGGGCGGGGTGGCCTCGCCCACCGACCCCATCCACTACCTCGGCTTCAGCGAAGACGAGATTCGCGCCGCGGTGGAGGAGGCCTCCAACGCCGACACCTACGTGCTCGCGCATGCGTACACGCCCAAGGCGATTTCGCGCGCAGTGCGCTGCGGCGTGCGCACCATCGAACACGGCAACCTCATCGATGCCGAGTCCGCGCAGGTGATGGCCGACCATGGCGCCATCGCCGTACCGACGATCGTGACCTACGAAGCCCTGGCGAGCGAGGGCGCGGCGCTGGGCCTGCCGCCGGAGTCGGTGGCGAAGATCGAGAACGTGCGCAGCGCCGCGCTGCGCTCGCTGGAGATCTTTGCGGCTGCTGGCGTGCGCATGGCTTTCGGCACCGACCTGCTCGGCGAGTCGCACCGTCTGCAGTCCGACGAATTCAAGCTGCGCGCTGGCGTGCTGGGCGCCGCCGAGACCCTGCGCGCTGCCACCATCCACGCGGCCCACGTGCTGCGCATGGACGGGCGTCTGGGCGTCGTCGCCCCTGGGGCCACGGCTGACCTGCTGCTGGTGGACGGCAACCCGCTGCAGGACATCTCCGTGCTGCTGGGCCAGGGTGAAGGCCTGGCGATGATCGTGCAGGAGGGCAAGGTGGTGAAGGGCGCCGGCGCGCCGCTGGCCGCTGACTGAGGCTCAGGTGGAAGCAGCGGGCGGCTGAGGCGCAGGCGCCCCGCCCTTGTCGCTCCACAGCACGCCACCGGTGGACCAGTCGTGGCGGGCGATGTCGAAAAACACCACGTCCACGCCATCCGCCGAGCCGCCGAGTGTGCGCACGGTGGCCTCGGTCAGGGCCTGGGCCAGGGCGCGCTTTTGCTCGACGGTGCGGCCTTCGAAGAGTTCGACACGGATGGTGGGCATGGTGTGGGTCCTTGTGGTGGTGTGAAGAGGCGGTCAGTGTGCTGGGGAGGCTTCGAACGGGGGCCGGCCCTGACCAAAGCCTGAGAGCGCTCAGATCAACGATCTGCTGCAGCGTTGCACCGGATTCTCAAGGCGCCGCTTCAAGCGGCGTCGATCAGGATGGCCCGGAAGTCGTTGACGTTGGTCAGCGTCGGCCCGGTGACCACGCTGTCGCCGATGGCGCCGAAGAAACCGTGACCATCGTTGTCGGCCAGACGATCTGCCGGGCGCAGGCCGGCCGCGAAGGCGCGCTCCAGCGTGTCGGGGGCCAATAGCGCGCCGGCCATCTCTTCCTGACCATCCACGCCATCGGTGTCGCCAGCCAGCGCGTGCACCTGTGGGTGGCCGCGCAGCGTCAGGGCCAGGGACAGCAGACACTCCACATTGCGCCCGCCGCGCCCGCTGCCGCGCACCGTCACCGTGGTCTCGCCGCCCGAGAGCAACACGCAAGGTGCCGCAAAGGGCTGGCCGCGCTGGGCCACCTGCAAGGCCATGCCGCCCAGCACCTTGCCCACGTCACGCGCCTCGCCTTCCAGCGCATCGCCCAGGATGTGCGCGGCATAGCCCGCCTCTCGCGCCACCGCGGCGGCGGCTTCCAGCGAAGCCTGCGGCGCGGCAATGATGCGCGTCTCGCAGCGCGCCAGCCGCGAGTCCCCCGGCTTGATGGACTCCCCCCCCCGGCCGCTCTCCAGCACCTCACGTACCGCAGGCGCCAGCGTGATGCCGTAGCGGCGCACGATGGCCAGCGCATCGGCGCAGGTGGTGGGGTCGGCCACGGTGGGGCCCGAGGCGATGTCGATGGGCCGGTCGCCCGGCACGTCGGAGATCAGCAGCGTGAGCACGCGCGCCGGGTGGCAGGCCGCGGCCAGACGCCCGCCCTTGATGGCCGAGAGGTGCCGACGCACGCAGTTCATCTCGGTGATGGTGGCGCCACTGGCCAGCAGCGCGCGGTTGACGTCCTGCTTGTCCTGCAGGGTGAGGCCGGGGGCCGGCAGGGGCAGCAGGGCCGAGCCACCGCCCGAGATCAGGCACAGCACCAGGTCGTCTTCGGTCAAGCCCTGCACCACCTGCAGCATGCGCTGGGCGGCGCGCAGCCCGGCCTCGTCCGGCACGGGGTGAGCGGCCTCGGCGATCTCGATGCGCTGGCAGGGCACGGCATAGCCGTATCGCGTGACGACGAAGCCTGACAAGGCCTCTGGCGGGCCGCTCCAAGCCTGCTCCACCGCCTGCGCCATGGCGGCCGAGGCCTTGCCAGCGCCAATGACCACCAGCCGCCCCTTGAGCGAGGCCGGTGCGGGCAGATGGGCCGGGATGCGCAGCGCAGGCTGCGCACTGGCGATGGCGGCGTCGAACATGCGGCGCAGAAGGGCGCGCTGTGGCGTGTCGGGGGCATGGAGAGCCAGGCGCATGGGGGTGACTCGGGCGGTTGCTGACAGTACGGGCCGGGGCCACCAGTCTCCCATGGCGTCAAGACCAACCCAGCGCAAGCACTTTCGGCTCCTCACTCGCCTTGGCGCCGTGGCCACCTGGAGGCAGCCTCCTGCCAGCTGACTGCACGACGCGCCATGTAGAGCAACGAATATCGACGAGCCACACAAGCACTGCCGCCCGTACCATCTCCACCATGACCGAAGTCTCCACCGACTACCCCCACCTGCTGGCCCCCCTAGACCTGGGCTTCACCACGCTGGCCAACCGCGTGATCATGGGCAGCATGCACACCGGGCTGGAGGACAGCCGCCAGCACCTGCCGGCCTTGGCGGCCTACTTCGCCGAGCGTGCCCGCGGCGGTGTCGGCCTCATCGTCACCGGAGGCTTTGCGCCCAACATCGAGGGTCCACGCAGTAAAGATCGTCCCGAACACAAAAGCGCAATTACCGCACACGTTG
>CAYSOD010000311.1:0-5144 GCA_964432385.1 uncultured Rubrivivax sp. | reverse complement strand
CCTCCCGCGTGTTGAAGTGCAACTTGTCGAGCTTGGTCAGGCCATCCACCAGCTCGGCGGTGGGCGCACCGAAGCGCTCGATCAGCTCCACCTTGGTGATGCCGCAGTCCTCCATGGCGTCGTGCATCAGCGCGGCCATGAGCGCCTGGGCATCCAGGCGCCACTCGGCGCACAGGCCCGCCACGGCGATGGGGTGGGTGATGTAGGGCTCGCCGCTGGCGCGGTACTGGCCCAGGTGCGCCTCGTCAGCGAACTTGTAGGCCTCGCGGACCTTCTTCAGGTCGGACTTGTTGAGGTAATGCAGGTGCTCGGTGAGCCCCGCAAAAGTGGTGGGCGCGGGGCTCGGCGCCTCCATCTTTGGCGGCGCAGGCCGCATCGCCTGGGGGAGCAGTTCGGTGGCAAAGGAGCGGATGCCCATGCCCGGAATCTACCCCAGGTGCGTTGGCTTCGGCGCAATGCAACAGGGCTCCCTGAGGAGCCCTGTCGTTGCAGTGGGTCAGTGCCCTGAATGGCCCTTCAGACCGGCACCTTGCGCAGCATTTCCACGCCCACCTCGCCTGCGGCGATCTCGCGCAGTGCCGTGACGCCCGGCTTGTTCTTGGTCTCCACCTTGGGTGCGTGCCCCTGGCTCAGCATGCGGGCGCGGTAAGTGGCCGCCAGCACCAGCTGAAAGCGGTTCGGAATCTTCTCGAGACAGTCTTCAACGGTGATGCGGGCCATGGAGCGGTTCCGGTGGGGGAGAGATCTTGAGACTCAAATCAGGTCCAGCGCAGCAAAGACCTGGGAGCGGTTTCGCATTTGAGCTGCATATCGCAGCCGCTGCGAATGGACGACGGTTTTCAGGTCGAAAAGCGCCGTCTCAAACAGGGCGTTGATTATAACGAAGTCGAAGTGGCGGGCCTGGGCCACCTCCTGGCGGGCATTGACCATGCGGGTCTCGATCACCTCGGGCCGGTCTTCGCCGCGGCGCGTCAGGCGTTGCCGCAATTCGTCCCAGCTGGGCGGCAGCACGAAGATCAGCACGGCGTGCGGGAACAACTGCTTGATCTGCAGCGCGCCCTGCCAGTCGATCTCCAGCACCACGTCTTCGCCGCGCTCCAGTCGTGCCTCGATCGCCTTGCGGGACGTGCCGTAGAGGTGACCGTGCACCTGCGCCCATTCAAAGAACTCGCCGCGCTCGATCATCGCGCGGAAGGACGGTTCGTCCACAAACCAGTACTCGCGGCCATCCTGCTCCTGCCCGCGGGGAGCACGCGTGGTGTGCGACACCGACACATCGAGCCGGGAGTCGAGTTCGAGCAGGGCCTTGACCAGACTGGACTTGCCGGCGCCGCTGGGGGCGGCCACGCAGAACAGGTTGCCAGGGGTTTCCATCAGGCTGGGTGCAAGGCCGGCGGCATCAAGGCCGCGCGCCCTGCGGCGCGGTTGCAATACGGCAGTTTACCAACCGGGGTGTCAGCGGTCTTGCCAGAATCCACGCCAGAGCGCTGCCGGGTTATTCTGGCGAGCCGTCATCAACCTGCGCGCCAGCGCCGACCTGCCATGAGCGTGGCTTTCGATTCCGTCAACGCCGTCGTCTCCGCTGTGGGGCGGGATCTGGGCGCCACCGAGTGGCTCACCATGACCCAGGACCGCATCGACAAGTTCGCCGATGCCACGGGCGATCACCAGTGGATCCACGTGGACCCGGCCCGTTCTGCCGCGGGGCCATTTGGCGCCTGCGTGGCGCATGGCTATCTCACCCAGTCGCTGGCGAGCTACTTTCTGCCCGATCTGGTCCGCTGGGAGCGGTTGAAGATGGGCCTGAACTATGGTTGCGACAAAGTGCGCTTTCCCGCCCCCGTACGGGTGGGCGCGCGCATCCGCGGGCGCGGGCAGGTGCTGAGCGCGGTGCCTGTGGGCGCCGACGGCGTGCAGGTCTCGGTGCGGGTGACGATCGAGATCGAGGGCAGCGACAAGCCCGCCTGCGTGGTGGACACGGTCTCGCGGCTCTTCTTCGATTGAGGCGGGGTCACATTGGGGTGACGCCCCAATCACGCAGAAATCGTCCAGGTGTCATGGCGGCCACGCCGCGCAGCAAACCGCCAGTTCACTCGATGTTCTGGACCTGCTCGCGCATCTGCTCGATCAGCACCTTCATCTCCACCGAGATGCCGGTGAGTTCCAGCGCGGCGGACTTCGAGCCCAAGGTATTGGCCTCGCGGTGCAACTCCTGGATGAGGAAGTCCAGGCGCTTGCCGAGCTCGCCACCTTGGGACAACAGGCGCTCGATCTCGTCAATGTGGGCCACCAGGCGCGACAGTTCCTCGGCAACATCGATGCGGATGGCAAAAGTGGCCGCCTCCTGCAGGGCGCGTTCCTGCAGCGCCTGAGTCGGCACACCCGAGGCGTGGCCCTCGGCAGCGCTCAGCGCCTCCTGCCAGCGTTGCAGGAACCGGGCCTGCTGTCTCTGAACCACGGCGGGTACCAGGGGCTCGGCCTGGGCCGCGAGTGAGCGCAGGCGCTGGATGCGTTCGGTCAGGATGGCCACGAGTTTTTCACCCTCACGCCGGCGCGATTCCAGCAGGGCATTCAGGCATTCACGGGTGGCCTGCAGCGCGGCCTCGTCTGCCGCCGGTGCGGCCTGACCACGGCCACACCACATCAGCACCTCCTGTACTGACAGCGCTCGTGCCTCGGGCAGGCGCTCCCGGATGGTGGCCTGCAAGCGGGACAGTTCCGCCAACTGCGTCTCCTGCGGCGCGAGCCACGCGACCTCTGCGCTGCTGCGGGTGAGGATGCGCAGCTCCACCTTGCCGCGCTTGAGCCCGGCGCTCAGCAGTTCGCGCAGAGCGGGCTCCACGCCGCGCAGCTCTTCAGGCAGCTTGAAGCCCAGGTCCAGAAAGCGCCCGTTGACCGAGCGGATCTCCACCGACAGTGCAGGCCCTTCTGCTGTGCTGCCGGCCAGCCCGGCTGCGCCATGCGCCAGCGTGCTGGCGTAGCCCGTCATGCTATAAACAGCCATCGATTTCACGACCCCGGCAAAGCGAAAATTATGTCAAAGCCCAAACCGGCCCCGTTGCCTGCCGGCACCGTGGTGGGAGGCTACCGGGTCGTTCGCAAGATTGCTGCTGGCGGGTTTGGCGTGGTCTACCTCGCCGAGGATGAACAGCAACGGCCTGTGGCCCTGAAGGAGTACCTGCCTTCGTCGCTGGCAGAGCGGACCGACGGGGAGTTGGCGCCCCATGTGCCGCCTGAGAAGCTGCCTTTGTACCGATTGGGCCTGAAAAGTTTCTTCGAAGAGGGCCGTGCTCTGGCGCAAATCAACCACCCGGGCGTGGTGTCGGTGCTGAACTTCTTTCGGGAGCACGAAACTGTCTACATGGTCATGAACTACCTGGAGGGTGACACCTTGCAGGAGTTCATCGTCACCGCCCGAGACCTCAACCGCGACAAGATCCTTCGCGAGAGCACCATCCGCAGTCTCTTTGACGAGATCCTGCGAGGCCTGCGGATCGTGCACCAGCACAAGATGTTGCACCTGGACATCAAGCCGGCCAACATCTTCATCACCAACGACAACCGCGCGGTCTTGCTGGACTTTGGTGCCGCGCGCGATGTGCTGAACAAGCAGGGGGAGTTTTCGCGACCGATGTACACCCCCGGGTTTGCCGCGCCCGAGATGTACCGGCGAGACAACTCCATGGGCCCCTGGACGGACATCTATTCGATTGGTGCCTGCATCTTCGCCTGCATGAACGGCTACCCGCCCAACGAAGCCCCCAAACGGGTGGACAACGATGAGCTGGGCCGGCAACTGGAGCGCCTGCGCAGTGTCTACAGCGACGGCCTGATCGATGTCACCCGGTGGTGCATGGCCCTGGACCCGCTGGCTCGTCCGCAGAGCGTCTTTGCCCTGCAGAAGGAGCTCGCTCGCGAGACCGAGCGGCAGTATTCCAAACGTTCGCTGACCGAGCGGGTCAAGGAGCAGTTCAGCTCGCTCACCGGGTCGGGCCGCTCGTGACGCTGTTGCGCACGGGCCCTGGGCCCGTCGGTCCTGGTTCGTATGCCCGACCCCGTCAGGGACGGGCCGCTTGAACATGCATCTGCAAATCTTCCAGGAGTCCCGCCTCGGAAGCCGGCAGCGTAATGAGGACCGGGTGGGGCACTGGTCCACGGGCGCTGCGGTGTTGATGGTGCTGGCCGATGGCATGGGTGGGCATCCGCACGGGGACCGCGCCGCCGAGACGGCACTGCAGGTCCTGTCGGAGCGGTTTCTGAGTCAGGCTGATCCCGAACTCCCCTTGCCTGGAAGCTTTCTGGACCGCGCCTTCCGCGAGGCCCACCAAACCCTGCGTTCGCAGGCAGCCCAGTGGCAGCTTGAGGAGAACCACCGCACCACGCTGGTGGCCTGCCTGGTGCAAAAGGGGTTGCTGTGGTGGGCCCACTGCGGTGACTCGCGTTTGTACCTGGTCAGGGGCGGTGAACTGGTCATGCGCACCCGAGACCACTCGTTTGCCGAATTGAGTGAGGCCTTGCATGGGGGGGGCGCGCCAAGCGACCCCCCGGTGCCAGCACACATCCTTTTTTCATGTCTGGGAGGCGACCGGCTCCCCGTGGTGGACCGTGGGGGCCCCTGGTCGTTGGCCGAAGGCGACCGGATCCTGCTGTGTTCTGATGGGCTCTGGGGGAGCCTGTCAGACCTGTCGGTTCTGAAGGGCCTGCAGCAGGGAGAGATGGCGCAGGCCGTGCCTTCGCTGGTGCAGCGCGCCCTACAGACCGCCGGCCACAGCAGCGACAACGTCACGGCATTGGGTTGTCTGTGCATGCCCGGGAAGCAGCCTGACAGCCCTGACGTCGCCGCAGCGCAGTCCCCGCCTTGAGCGCTGGCGTTTGCGCCAGAACCTCCCAACATTCGCAGTCCAAGGAACCTTGCATGTCCTCCTACCTGAGAACCGCCGGCCGCGGTGCAGCCGACCTTCGCCCCGTGACCCTGGAGCGCCACCACACCGTTCACGCCGAAGGTTCGGTGCTCGTTTCCTTCGGCCTGACCCGCGTGCTGTGCACGGCCTCAGTGGAGGAAAAGGTGCCGCCGCACAAGCGCGGCAGCGGGCAGGGCTGGGTCACGGCCGAGTACGGCATGCTGCCGCGAAGCACCCACACGC
>CAYSOD010000310.1:0-5224 GCA_964432385.1 uncultured Rubrivivax sp. | reverse complement strand
GCCGTAGGTCAGCTTGCCAGGGTTGCGCTTGGCGTGTGCGATGAACTCCGCATAGGTCTTGTAGGGCGCATCGCCCCTCACCACCAGAAAGAGTTGCAAGCGCGCCCCCGCGGCCACGGGCACCAGGTCTTTGTCGTGATCAAACGGCATCTTGGGCGTGACGTAGGGCACGATGGACGCCCCGCTGCCCGAGCTGCACAGGAAGGTGTAGCCGTCCGGCGCGCTCTTGGCGGCGGCGTCCGATCCGATGATGCCGCCGGCCCCGCCGCGGTTGTCCACCACGATCTGCTGGCCCAGGGCCTGCGCCACGGTGGTCGACACCGAGCGCGCCACCAAGTCTGGCGAGCCGCCGGCCGGGAAGTTCACGATCAGCCGGATCGGCTTGGCGGTGGGCCAGGGGGGCGTCTGCGCCCGGGCCGACCCGAAGGCCCCCAGGGCCAAGCCAGAGAGCGCGGCCAGGCCGAGCCTGCGGCGGCGAACATCGTGAAGTGTGGACATGGGGGTCGTCTCCTTAAGGGGCTTCTGGTGTGCAGCGCTGCCGCGCGGGCTCCGGTGGCGATGCGACGTTACGAAACTTCGGCGCGAAAACAGCCTCACGGCGCCGTGGCCCTTGCAACCGGCCCGGATTCTTCGTCGCGAGGGAGCCCCGGTCAAACCCAAGGCTTTGCAACGGGTCGAGACCGTGGAAACCCTGATGAGGCTGGGCGGTGCGTCGGAGGTTTCTCGAGCAAGCTCCCCGCACAGTCCACAGCCTTCCCGGGCCTGTGGGCTCCGCCCGGAAGGCCCTCTCGATAATTCCGACATGAGATACCGAAGCGCCGGCCTGTGGATCGGTCTGACCCTGACCTTCGCCCTGGGGCTGCTGCCCGCAGGCGCCGGCGCAGCTTTCGACCTGCCGCCCATCGACCGCATCGTGCAGTACCAGCCGCGGTTGCCGCTGCAGGTGGTGACGGCCGACGGCGTGGAGATCGCGCAGTTCGGGGCGGAGCGGCGCATCTACATACCTCTGGCACGCATTCCCAAGCGGCTGCAGGACGCCGTGCTGGCGGTGGAGGACACGCGGTTTCACGAGCACGGCGGCATCGACCCCCGTGGCATGGCGCGCGCCGTGCTGTCCATGATGACGGGCGGCATGAAGCAGGGCGCCTCCACCATCACGCAGCAACTGGTGCGCACCATGCTGCTGACGCAGCGCTTCACGCCCGAGCGCAAGGCCAAGGAGATCCTGCTGGCCCTGCAGGTGGAAAAGGCCCTGTCCAAGGACCGCATCCTGGAGATCTACCTCAACGAGATCTTCCTGGGCCAGCGTGCCTACGGTTTTGCCGCTGCCGCGCAGACCTACTTTGGCAAGCCACTGGAGCGCCTGAGCATCGCCGAGACCGCCATGCTCGCCGGCCTGCCGCAGAACCCGCATTACGCCAACCCGGTGGCCAACCTCCAGCGCGCCGTGGCGCGGCAGCAGGTGGTGCTGGAACGCATGCGGGTGACCGGCGCCATCACGCAGGCCGAGTGGGCCGCCGCGCGAGCGGAAAAGCTCGACATCCGCTCACCGCTGGAGGTGGCGGTGCCGGCCGGGCATGTGGCCGAGATGGCGCGCCGCGCCGTGGTGGAACGCTTCGGCACCGAGGCCTACACCCAGGGCCTGCGCGTGGTGACTTCTTTGCGTGCGGTTGACCAGCGCGTCGCCCGCGATGCGGTGCGCCGCGCGGTGCTGGAGCATGACCGCCGCACACCGTGGCGCGGCCCCGAGGACGTGGAAGACCTGCCGGCGGGCGACGGCCCGGAGCTGGAGCGCGCCGCCGCGCAGGCCTTGAAGGCCCACCGAGACGACGAGCAGTTGCGGGTGGCCATCGTCCTGCAGGCCACAGCGCGCGAAGTGCGGGTGCAACTGGCCACGGGCGAGCGCCTCACGCTCACGGGCGAGGCCTTGCGCCGCGCGGCGCCTGGTCTGGCGCCCAAGGCCCCGGCCGCGCTGGCGCTGCGGCGCGGCGCCATCGTGCGGGTGATGCGGGCCCCCACGGCGTCGGCGCCATGGGCGCTGGTGCAATGGCCTGAAGCGCAGGCCGCCTTTGTCGCGCTGGACCCCACCACAGGCCGCATCCGTGCCCTGGTGGGCGGCTTCGACTTCGCCCGCCAGCCCTTCAACCACGCCACCCAGGCCTGGCGCCAGCCGGGTTCCAGCTTCAAGCCGCTGCTGTACTCGGCCGCGCTGGAGCAGGGCGTGATGCCGGCCACGGTGGTGGACGATCTACCCTTCACGGCCGCCAACGGCTGGAGCCCGCAGAACAGCGACGGCCGCTTTGACGGGCCGATGACGGTGCGCCAGGCGCTGGCGAAATCAAAAAATCTGGTGAGCGTGCGCGTGGCGCAGCAGGTGGGCGCGGGCCCGTTGCGCGAGTGGGCGGGGCGGCTGGGGCTGGATCCAGCGCGTCAGCCGGACAACCTGACCCTGGCCCTGGGCACGGGCAGCGTCACGCCCTTGCAGATGGCGCGCGCCTACGCCACGTTTGCCAATGGCGGTTGGCGGGTGGATCCGGTGCTGGTGGAGCGCATCACCGACGCCCAGGGCCGCGTGCTCTTCGAGGCGCCCCCTGCAACGCCCCTGGCCGAGGAGACGCGCGTTCTGCCAGCGCGCAACGTCTTCGTCACCAGCAGCCTGTTACAAGATGTCACGCGCGTGGGCACTGCCGCGCGCGCGCAGGTCACGCTCGGTCGCAGCGACGTCTACGGCAAGACCGGCACAACCGACGACGCGGTGGACGCCTGGTTTGCGGGTTTCCACCCCAGTGTCGCGGCGGTGGCCTGGGTGGGCTACAGCGAGCCGCGCAGCCTGGGCGAACGTGAATCCGGCGGCGGGTTGGCGCTGCCCATCTGGATGGATTACATGGCCACGGCCCTCAAGGGTGTGCCCGAGGTACCGCTCGGCCCGCCCCCGCCTGGCGTGCTGAAGATCGACCAGGACTGGGTCTACGAGGAGTGGGCTCTTGGCGGCTGGCTCGAGCGCCTGCCCGCCGAACCCGATAGGCTGCGCGCATTCGGACGGGCGACCCCTTCGTCAGGGGCCACGCCTGCTCCTGCTCCTGCTCCTGCGCTTTCCAGCCCTTCGCCTGCAGCCTCCCTGCCGGCGCCCCCTGGACCTGCCCGCCCATGACCCTTGCCCTTGCCGACTACGACTTCGAGCTCCCGCCTGAACTGATCGCCCAGCACCCGGCGCCCGAGCGCAGTGCCTCGCGCCTGCTGGACGGCACTGGGCTGCAAGCCCAGGACCGGGTGTTCCGCGACCTGCCCGGCTTGCTCTCGCCCGGGGATCTGCTGGTCTTCAACGACACCCGCGTCATCAAGGCGCGCCTGTTCGGCCGCAAGGCCAGTGGCGGCGCGGTGGAGGCGCTGGTGGAACGGGTGCTGCCTTCTTCATCAGCGGCCGCCGGTACTTCGCATTCCGTCTGGGCGCACCTGCGGGCGAGTAAGTCGCCCAAGCCGGGTAGCGTGGTGCGCTTCGGGCGCCGGGGCACCGGGGCGCAGGCCTCCTTCGAAGAGGGCTTCGATGCCGTGGTGCTGGGCCGTTGCGGCCCCGACGGTGAGTTGTTCCACCTCGCCTTGCCCGCAGACCCCTTCGCGCTGCTGGAGACCTTTGGCCACGTGCCGCTGCCGCCTTACATCACCCATGACGACGAGCCCGAAGACGAGCGGCGTTACCAGACGGTGTTCGCCCAGCGCCCCGGCGCGGTGGCCGCGCCCACTGCGTCGCTGCACTTCGATGAGGCGGTACTCGCTGGGCTGCAAGCCCGTGGCGTGGCCACGGCGCGCATCACCTTGCACGTGGGCGCGGGCACCTTTCAACCCGTGCGGGCCGACCGCATCGAAGACCACCGCATGCACAGCGAGTGGTACGAGGTGGGTGCGCAGACGGTGGACGCCATCCAGGCCACGCGTGCAGCCGGCGGCCGCATCGTGGCCGTGGGCACGACCACGGTCCGCTCGCTGGAGTCCGCCGCCCGCAGCGGCGTGCTGCAGCCCACCACGGGAGACACCGACATCTTCATCACGCCGGGCTTTCAGTTCCGCGTGGTCGACCGCCTGATCACCAACTTCCACCTGCCCAAGAGCACGCTGATGATGCTGGTCAGCGCCTTCGCTGGCCATGCCCACATCATGGCGCTGTACCGCCACGCTATCGCGCAGCGCTATCGGTTCTTCAGCTACGGCGACTCGATGCTGTTGGAGCGGGCGGGTTCCGCGCCCGGGTGATCGGGGCCCTCCGGGCCACGCTTTAGTGGTGCGCAGAACACAGCCCTGCCCTGGTGGGGGTGGCTGGGCGTCTTGTCCTCCCGAAGCTCTTTCAGCCCTTCGGCAAGTACCTCACCCCCGGCAGGCCCTCGTAGTCCACTTCCTGCGTCCAGAAGGTGGCGCCATGTTCCTGGGCGATGCTGTACATGGCGGCGTCTGCCAGGGCCAAGCCGTGCGCGCGGCTGGCTTGCGCGGCTGCGATGGCGCGGGCGTCAGTCAGGTCGACGACTTGGCCCATGCGCATGACATCCAGGCAGGCGTCGACCAGACGTTCGGGCAGCCTGCGGCTCAGAACCTTGTGCACTTCGAACAGCGCGATCGTGGGCACCAGCAGCCGATCGCGGTCCTCGATCGCCTTTGCGAACAGGTCGGCTCGCTGGCTGTCCTGCAGGTACTCGATCCAGCCCGAGGAGTCGACGACGTTCCATCCAGCCTCGAGGGTAGGGGCCAGTTCAGTCGAACTCACGGTCTGGCTCTTTCTCCGGCTCGATATTGCCCAAGTCGTAACCCTTGAGGATGCCGCGGTAGGCGCTGATGGGCAGCTCCGGGGTGACCACCAGCTGCCGATCCCGTAACTCGAAGCGTATGCGGGAGCCTGCTTCGAGGCCCAGTTGGGCTCGCATGGCCGCAGGCAGGGTGACCTGGCCTTTGCTGGACACCACGGCTTGGGCCCGCAGGATGGGGGTGGGTGTGGTTGGGCGTGGTGCAGCGCTTGTCATGAGTTCTCCCGCTTGAGAAGAGGGCAAATAGTAAAGCGGTTTTTCGCTCAGTAAGACAAAGTTGATTGAGTAAAGCTGCCCAATTTGTTGGAGGTGCAGGCATTCTGGGGAGTCCGGTCCTCGGCGTCGATCCCTCTTTGGAGGGTGTTGACGACCTTCGCCGGGGTTTGGCGGCCTGCCGTGGCGCCTGATCGACTGACCCGCCCCGACAATCCGCC
>CAYSOD010000309.1:0-5242 GCA_964432385.1 uncultured Rubrivivax sp. | reverse complement strand
GCCACTGCGCGTTGGTGGCGATGAGCTGGAGGGTGACGGCGATGCCGAAGGTGGTGATGGCCAGGTAGTCGCTGCGCAGGCGCAAGGCCACCACCCCCACCGCCAGGCCGGCCAGGCCCGAGGTGCCCATGGCGGCCACCCAGCCCGCGGCCACCGGCCAGCCCAGACCCAGCGCCCGTTCGGCGGTGGCGGGCGTGGTCAGCAGGGCCGAGGTGTAGGCGCCAATCGCTACAAAGCCGGCCACGCCCACGTTGAACAGCCCCGTGAAGCCCCACTGCAGGTTCAGGCCCAGCACGATGATGGCGAAGGTGGCGGCGAAGACGAGGAAGAAGCTGCCGTAGGACAGCCAGCCGGACAGGGTGCTGAGCAGATCGATCATCGCCCACTGCCTTCCTGCGGCTCGCCGAACAGCCCGTTGGGCTTGACCAGCAGGATGGCGATCAGCACCGCGAAGGCCGCCGCCGCGCGGTACTCCGCGCCCACGATGTGCACCGAGGCGCTCTCGGCCAGCCCGACGATCAGGCCGCCCAGTACCGCGCCGCCCACCGAGCCGATGCCGCCCAGGATGACGGCGGCAAACAGCGGCAGCAGCAGGTCCAGGCCCAAGGTGGGGCGCAGCTGCACGGTCAGGCCGGCAAACACGCCGGCCACAGCGGCGAGCACGCCGCCCATCACCCAGGTGGCGCGCAGCACGCGCTCGGGGTCGATGCCGGCCACGCGGGCGAGTTGCGGGTTCATCGAGGTGGCGCGCATGGCCCGGCCGAGGGTGCTGAGCTTCAGGAAGAGGTGCACACCCACCACCGTGAAGGCCGTGAGCGCCAGCACCAGCAATTGGTCGGGCGTCATGCGCATGCCGCCGCTGATGCTGCGCGGCACCAGGGCCACGGCGATCTGCAGGTCTTGCGAGTAGTACTGGGGCACGCCCCCGTAGAAGAACAGCAGCAGGTTACGCAGCGCCAGGGCCGCGCCGAAGCTCGCGATCACCAGCGTGATGGCCCCCTGCTTGCGCAGCCGCTTGAACAGGGCCGTGTCCAGCGCCAGGATCAGCAGGGCGGTCAGCACCGCCGCGCCGGCCAGCGCGGCCATCAAGGGCCAGCCGAAGCTGAAGGGGCCGATCTTGGTGGCTGCCGCACCGCCCACGGCGGAGAACACCGACAACAGTGTCAAGGCGAAGTACGCGCCCCAAGCCAGCAGCTCGCCGTGGCCGAAGTTGGAGAAGCGCAGGATGGAAAAGGTCAGGCTCAGGCCGATGGCGCCCAGCGACACCACCGAGCCGATGATCAGGCCGTCAGCCAGGATCTGCAGCATCAGTGGGGCTCCTGTGCGGCGGCGTGTGTGGGTTGACCTGTGCGGTCGGCGCCGGTCGACCGTGCCGCCGCCTTAGCTCCCGCATGTCGGCCCAGGTACAGCGCGGCCAGGCGCTCGTCGGCCAGCAGTTCGGCGCAGGGGGCCACCACGCGTTCGCGGCCTTCCACCAGCACGGCAGCGCGGTCGGCCACGCCCAGGGCGGCCTTGACGTTCTGCTCCACCAGCAGCACCGTGACGCCCGAGGCGCGCACCTCGCGCAACTTGGCGAAGACCTCGCCCACCAGCTTGGGGCTCAGGCCCGCCGAGGGCTCGTCCAGGATCAGCAAGCGCGGCTGCGCGATCAAGGCGCGGGCCACGGCCAGCATCTGGCGTTGCCCGCCCGACAGGCGCCCCGCGTCCAGCGTGCGCTGTCGTGCCAGGTCCGGGAACATCGCATACACCGGGTCCAGGCGCTGCGCCCGCTGCGCGCCCCAGGCCTTCAGCAGCGAGGCTGCCAGCTCCAGGTTCTCGGCGATGGTGAGGTTGGCAAACACGTTCTCGGTCTGCGGCACGAAGGCCAGGCCTTCGAACACCATGCGGTGCGCGGGCACTCGGGTGATGTCCTGCCCCAGCAGCAGCACGCGGCCGGCGCTCACCGGCACCAGGCCGGCCACGGCCTTCACCAGGGTGCTCTTGCCTGCGCCATTGGGGCCCAGCACGGCCACGATCTCGCCCGGCGCCACGCTCAGGCTGGCGCCGCGCACGATGGGCAGGCCGGGCTCGTAGCCGGCCTCCAGCGCTTCGATCTGCAGGGCGGGCACGGTCACGGAACGACCCTCCGCGCTTCGCACGCCGGGATGAGCGCTGGGCAGCGGGCCGTCTCGCTCATGTGCCATCTCCCAGGTAGGCCTGCACCACGCGCTCGTCACGCAGCACCGTGTCGGCCGGCCCTTGCGCCAGCATGCGGCCCTGGGCCATGACCATCACCGGGTTGCACAGCGTGGCCACAAGGTCCATGTTGTGCTCGATGACGAGAAAGGTCACGCCCTGGCGGTTGAGCGCAGCGACGCGGTCGACGATCTGGTCCAGCAGCGCCGGGTTGACGCCCGCGCCGGGCTCGTCCAGCAGCACCAGCTTGGGCTCGGCCACCATCACACGGGCCAGCTCCAGCAGCTTGCGCTGGCCGCCCGACAACACGCGCGCGGGCTCGGCCGCCAGCGCCGACAGCCCTACGAAGTCCAGCCAATGCCGCGCGGCAGCCTGTGTGGCGCGCTCTTGCTGTGCCACGGCCCGTGGGCGCAGCCAGTTGGCCCAGAAGCGCTCCCCCAGTTGCCCGCGCGGCGCCAGCATCACGTTGTCCAGAACCGACATCTCGGGGAAGGGGCGCGGGATCTGGAAGGTGCGGGCGAGGCCGGCGGCGAACACACGGTCCGGGGCGGCGCCGGTGATGTCGCCGCCGTCCAGCTGGACTTGGCCCGAGGTGGGCTGCAGCGCCCCGGCCAGGCAATTGAACAGCGTGGTCTTGCCCGCGCCGTTGGGCCCCACCAACCCGCCAATGGCGCCTCGGCCCAGGGTAAACGAGAAGCCGTCGACCGCCCTGTGGCCACCAAAGCTTTTGGTAACCTCCCTCGCAGTCAGAAAGCCGTCGTCCGTCATGGCGGCGCGCAGAATAACCGAGGGTCCCTTTGACACCAGACATGGCGGGCATTCAAGGCGCCCCGGGGCAGGATCACCTGCCCCAACCCGCGCAGGCCCGCAGCGCGGTTGCCGATGACGCAGGCCCTGCAGGCCAGCCGGACGACCACTTCGAGCTCTTCGACCTGCGCGTGGAGGTGGTCGCGCCCGAGGGCGCGCGCATCCAGTGCAACGCCCGTGTGGGCGACTGGTTCGAAGTCCGTGGCGAGTTGCTGCACTTCCCGCCCGGTCAGCCCTTTTCGATGTATTCGTTAGCCGCGCTGCTGCCGCTGCTGCCGGCCAAGCAGCGCCCCACCCACCCGAACGACTGGATGAGCACTGACGCCGAGGTGGCCTGCCCCGATCCGCACTGCCCGACGCGGTTTCGCATCACGCGTCTGGGCCGGCGTGTTTTCAGCCATGCGCAGACCACGGCGGTGCCCTTGGTCGCTGAGGCCGGGAACTCGACATGAGCAGCGTCTCAGGTGATTCCCTGGCGGTTGAGCGTGCTGCCGTGCAGACGGTGGAACTCGCCCCGGGCTACCGCATCCCGCGCGTGATCCGCGGCGGCTGGCAACTGGCCGGCGACCATGGCCCGGTGGACCGGGAACGTGCGGTGCAGGAGATCGGCGCCTTTGTCGATGCCGGTCTCAACACCGTGGACGGTGCCGACATCTACTCCGGGGTGGAGGCGCTGTATGGCGAGTTCAACGCGCAGCGCCGCGCGGCTGGGCAAGCGCTGCTGCAGGTCCACACCAAGTTCGTGCCCGACTACGATGACCTGGCGCGGGTGGACGCGGCCTATGCCCGGCGGATCGTGCAGCGGTCGCTGCAGCGCCTGAACACCGAGCGGCTGGACCTGGTGCAGTTCCACTGGTGGGACTACCGTGTGCCCGGGCTGGTGCAGGCGGCGCAAGCCCTGCATGAGTTGCAGCGGGAGGGCCTGATCGCCCACCTGGGCGGCACCAATTTCGACAGCGCGCACACGCTGGACATGCTGGAGGCCGGCGTGCCCTTGGTCAGCATGCAGGTGCAGTACTCACTGCTGGACCGCCGGCCCGCGCATGCGCTGGCTGCCGCGGGCGCGCGCCACGGCATGCAACTGCTGTGCTACGGCACGCTGGCGGGCGGCTTCTTCTCCGAGCGCTGGCTGGGCCAGCCCGACCCCGGTGACAGCCTGACCAACCGCTCGCTCATCAAGTACCGGCTGGTGATCGAGGACTTCGGCGGCTGGGCCGCGTTTCAGAACCTGCTGCAAGCGCTGAAAGCCATCGGCGACCGACACAGCGTGCGCATCGCCACGGTGGCCACGCGCTGGGTGCTGGACCAGTCGGGTGTGGCCGCGGCCATCGTCGGCGCCCGCTATGCCGACCACCTGGGTGACACGCTGGCGGTGTTCGGCCTGCAGCTCGACGCCCAGGACCATGCGTTGCTGGCCCCGCTGCTGGCGGCTCACCCCGGCCCCGAGGGCGACACCTACACGCTGGAACGCGACAAGACCGGCCGCCACGGCCGCATCATGAAATACAACCTCAACAAGACCTGAGAGCTTGTGAGCATCCCTGCAAGACGCCGGAATACTTCACGAGCTCTGATCCTTCACCGAGTCCCTTTCCCCACAAGGAGTTCTGACCATGCGCCTCGTTCTCACCTCCACCGCTCTGGCCCTGGCGGCCAGCCTCGCCCCGTTGTCGGCTTCCGCGCAGGCACCTTCGTGCACCCACACCGTGGGCATGGTGGTGTCGTTGACGGGCGCGGCCGGCCGTTTCGGTCAGGCCGCTTCCAAGTCCGTCGAACTCGCTTTCAATGAGCTCAACAAGGCTGCTGGAGCGCAGGGCATCGCTGGTTGCCGTCTGGCCTTCGATGTGCGCGATGCCCAGAGCCAGGGCGCTGTGGCCGTGGACCAGGCCCGCCAGCTGGTGGACCTCAGAAAGGTGCCCGCCATCATTGGAGGCATCATCAGCTCGGTGTCCATCCCGGTGGTCACGTCCGTCACGGCGCCGGCCGGGGTGGTGCAGATCTCGCCGGCCTCCACCTCGCCCACGCTGACGCGCCTGGCCAACGAGGGCACGACCAAGGGCTGGTTCTTCCGCACCATCACCAGTGATGCGCTGCAGGGCACGGCAGCGGCCAAGTACGCGCTGGACCAGGGCATGAGGACGCTGGCCATCATCCACGTCAACAACGACTTTGGCGTGAACATGCTGGCCGAGTTCCGCCGGGCCTACGAGGCGCTGGGCGGCAAGATCACCAGCGTCACGCCCTACAACCAGAGCCAGGC
>CAYSOD010000308.1:0-5267 GCA_964432385.1 uncultured Rubrivivax sp. | reverse complement strand
CATCGACGCACCCGTGGTCCCCATGAAGCTCGCCAGGACCGCCCCGATGGCCATGATGCCCGTGTTCAAGCCCGGGCTGCCATGAAGATTGCCTCGCACGTAGATGCCACCGGCCACGGTAAACAGCGCGGTGAGCAGCACGATGAAGGGGATGTACTCGGCAAGCAGCACGTGCACCAGCATCCCGCCGGTGAGCCCCGCCCCTTGCGTGATGGCAAAAGGCACCAGCAGCAGCAAGGCCCAGCCGGCCGCGATCTTGCCGAAATGGTGGTGCCAGATCTGCGGAATGGCCAGCGGCAGGATGGCGATGGACAGCAGCATCCCCGCAAAGGGCAGCGCCCACCAGGCCGAAAGGTTGCGGCCATCGATCTCGGCAGCCAGGGCCGGCAACGGCATCAACGCCAGGAGAGACAAAGCCAAGAGTCCGACCCACCACCCCGCGCGGCCCGGTGCTGACCGCAACGCGCGGTGGCCGCGGGGTTCATTGAAACCACTCCCAAGGTCCGGGCATTGCCTGGCCTGCCGCCCCAAGGGGGCGCAGGCAGACTGGGGGCGGCCCGGCGTTTTCTTGAGTGCCGACGCCGACGTCGACTTGCTGAGAGGGACCTGTCCTTGATGCATCGCCTTACTCCAGGAATCGGGCGAATCCTGCCACCGGCTCGCGCTGCGTGACGAGCGAGTTCTCGATGGCCTTCGTGTCGGCGTGGCCCAAGGCCATGCCGCACACCACCATTTCCTCGGCGCTCAGCCCCAGTTCATCGGCAATGAGCCGGTGGAACTGGGTGAACGCCGCCTGCGGGCAGGTGTGCAGGCCCCGGGCGCGGGCGGCCACCATGATGTTTTGCAGGAACATGCCGTAGTCCAGCCAGCTGCCCTGCTGCATCACACGGTCGATCGTGAAGATCAGGCCCACGGGGGCGTCGAAGAAGCGGTAATTGCGCGCATGCTGGGCGTGCATGCGCTCCTTGTCGGTCTTGCCGATGCCCAGCAGGCTGTACAGATCCCAACCCACCTTGCGGCGACGGTCCACGTAGGGCGAGCGCCACTCGGTGGGGTAGTAGGCGTACTCCTCGGTGTGCTGGCTGCGCTGCGCGGGGTCGTCGTGGGCGGCACAAATGCGCTCACTCAGGCGCTCGCGGGCGGCGCCGGTCAGCACGTAGACCTTCCAGGGCTGCGTGTTGGTGCCCGAGGGCGCACGTGAAGCGACGGCCAGGATCTCTTCGAGCGTCTGCCGGGGCACGGGGGTGGGCAGAAAGGCGCGGATGGACCGCCGGGAGGTGATGGCCTGGTCCACGGCAGCCGTGGCGTTCAGGGTGGAGGGGTCAGCAGTCATGAGCAAGGAGCTTTCAAGGGTTGCAGGGCCCTGAACAGGGCCTCGGGGAAGGGGGCGACCGGCGCCGGGTAGACAGGTCGAGACACATGGCAACGGTTAACCGTCAGCACTGAGCTCCTTCACCACGCCCCAGATTGTGCCGCCGAGACGTGGCCCGCCGACCACTGGTCCCAGGCGGCGTAGGCCAGCTCCAGCGTGCGGGTCTGGATGCTCACGGTCACCGGCAGATCGCGCCCGTAGCCGCCGGCCATGGACAGGGCCACCGGAATGCGCCGCTGACCCAACCACTGCAGGACCTGGCGGTCACGCTCAGCCAGGCCCTGGGCCGTGATCTTCAAACGACCCAGCCGGTCGTTCTCATGCGGGTCTGCGCCAGCCAGGTAGAACGCCAGCCCGGCCGGCGCTGCGGCCGTACGCCGGTCCACTTCCTGCAGGGCCTGGTCCAGCGCCAGGAGGTAGGGCTCATCGGTGCAACCATCGGGCAGCTCCACGTCCAGGTCGCTGGCCTCCTTGCGAAACGGGAAGTTCTTTGCGCCGTGCAGCGACAACGTGAACACCGAGTCGTCGCCCTGGAAGATGGACGCGGTGCCGTTGCCTTGATGGACATCCAGGTCGATGACCAGCACCCGCAGGAGCTGCCGGCGGTGGCGGTACCACTCTGCCTGCATCAGGCGCGCAGCCACCGCCACGTCGTTGAAGACGCAATACCCCGAGCCCTTGTGGGCGTACGCGTGGTGCGTGCCGCCCGCCAGGTTGGCCGCCACGCCTTCATCGCCCAGCAGTGCGCAACGTGCCGCCAGGATGCTGGCCCCGACCGACCGGCGAGAGCGCTCCACCATCTGGGGCGACCAGGGAAACCCAATCTCGCGCTGTTGGGCAGGGCTGGTGCGCCCCTCCACCACCGCCGACACCCAGGCCGGGTCGTGCGCCAGCGCCAACTCGCCATCGGTGGCGGGCAGGGCCTCCAACAACTGCAGGTCTGGCAACTGGGCCTGGATCGCCTCCCGGAGCAGCCGGTACTTGGCCATGGGGAAGGTGTGGCGCGGGGGCAGCGGGAGCACGAAATGGTCGGAATGGAAGGCCCGCATGGAGGTGGATTCTAGAAATCGCAAAATTTTTGTTGCAATGCAGCAAAAAACCTCTTGCAATACCCCGGGAGAACCCTATACTTCTGGTCATGCTGCAGTGCAGCAAAGTTGTTTCCTCCACCTTCACCTTTTCAAGGAGCTCACCATGTCCTATCTGACCGCTGAACAAATGGTTGCCGCCCACAAGGCCAACATCGAAACCCTCTTCGGCCTGAGCCAGAAGGCTTTCGAAGGCGTCGAAAAGCTCGTCGAGCTGAACATCCAGGTGGCCAAGACCGCGATGGTCGAAGCCGCTGACACCACCAAGGCCGCTCTGTCCGTCAAGGACGCGCAAGAGCTGCTGGCCCTGCAGCAGGCCATGCTGCAGCCCGCCGCCGAGAAGGCCGCCGCTTACAGCCGCCACGTGTACGAAATCGCCGCCTCCACCAACAGTGAAGTCGCCAAGGTGGCTGAGGCCCAGCTGGCCGATGCACAGAGCAAGTTCATGGCCCTGGTGGACACTGCCGTCAAGAACGCGCCTGCCGGCACCGAGAACGCCGTGACCCTGGTGAAGTCTGCCGTGGCTGCTGCGAACAACGCCTTCGACACCGTGCAGAAGGCCGCCAAGCAGGCCACCGAAGTGGCCGAAGCCAACTTCCAGGCCATGACCAGCACAGCCGTGAAGGCCACGCAGGCCCAAACCCGCGGCCGTCGCGCCGCCTGAGAGCTCGCAACAGGGGCCGGCCCAAGGCTGTCGTCGCCATCACGATGCCTTCACGTCCCCTGAGGCGGCGTGGGCACGAAGCCCCCAACTCGCCCGGGCGCTTCGGTTCTTGAGGATCGTTGCGCCAGCGCAGGCTTGTCGCGCAGCCCCTGACGTCTGATCGCTCTGGGCGAATACGCCTTTCGAAAGTTCTTGCGGCCCGGCTCGTCCGGGCCGCTTTCTTTAGGGTCGGCCCTTCTTTAACGGCAGCCCGTCAGCGGGTCAGCGCCGTGATGCGAGCGCGCAATTCGGGCAGCATCTGTTGCGCCGCCTCGCGGCCCGCGGCGATGGCGCGGGCGCGGGCCGTGAAGTCCGCACTGCCCACACCTTGAAGGCGGGGCCGCACCACCACGTCGGCGTCACGCAGCTCGAAGTGGTTGATGCTCTTGCCCATGATCGAGAAGGTCTGCATCAGCATCTTGAACGGGTCCCCCGTGGGGGCGCCATCTGGCGGCGACGAGATGTCCACCGCCAGCACCAGTTCTGCCCCCATCTGCCGCGCAAAGCGCACCGGCACGGGCGACACCAGGCCACCGTCCACGTACTCGCGCGTGCCGATCTTCACCGGCTGAAACACCGCCGGCACAGCGCTGGAAGCGCGCACGGCCACGCCCGTGTCACCCCGCTGAAAGAGGATGGGTGCGCCGCTGTCCAGATCGGTGGCGACGATGCCCAAGGGCAGCTTCATCTGCTCGATGGACCGTTGGCCCGTTTGCTCCCGCACGTAGCGCGCCAGAGCTTCGCCACGAATCAGCCCTCTGCCGGGAAAGGCCCAGTCGGTGATGGCCCCTTCGTCCATGGACTGCGCCAGGGCCGCGAGTTCGGCTCCGCTGCGACCGGCCGCGTACATCGCGGCCACCAGGCTGCCGGCCGACGTTCCCACCACAAGATCGGGCTTGATACCCGCCTCCTCCAGCACCTGGATGACCCCGATGTGCGCAAAACCGCGCGCTGCCCCACCCCCCAGGGCCAGCCCCAGGCGCGGCGGCTTGGGCGGCGGCGCAGGCGCCACGGGCGGCAGGTCGGCCGGACGGCTGGGCGTCACGGACGGCGGCGGGGTCGTCTGGCAGCCTGCCAGCGCCAAACCCACCAGCGCCACCAAGGCGCCCCGCCTGGAAGCCAACATCGGCGCGCCTTTATTACCAGAAGAGATGAACATCAAATAAATTAGTAGTTCACAAGCATGAAGACGATCCCTAAAGTGCTTTTCCAGCGCTTTGACGGGATCGCCAGAGGGCCTTGCCGCCGATTGTCGGCGCAGGCGGCCTGCGTTTGACGCCAGCACCGTGCAGCAGCTGCGCCACGCACCACCCGACACGTCCGACACCCGGGAAGACACCACGATCAGCCCGCCACTCCGATCCACCCAGACCTCCGCACCACATGTACCGCTACACCGCCTTCGACCGACAGTTCGTTCACGCCCGGGCGGCACAGTACCGGGACCAGTTGGAGCGCCATCTGGCCGGCGAGTTGCCCGATGAGGCCTTCCGTCCTCTGCGACTGCAGAACGGCTGGTACGTGCAGCGCCACGCGCCCATGCTGCGCGTGGCGGTCCCGTATGGCGCCTTGTCCAGCGCCCAGCTGCGCGTGCTGGCGCGCATCGCGCGGGAGTTCGACCTGCAAGACGCTGGCACACCGCAGGAACGCGGCGGCATCGGCCACTTCACCACACGACAGAACCTGCAATTCAACTGGATCCCGCTGGACCGCAGTGCCGACGTGATGGACCTGCTGGCTTCGGTGGACATGCACGGCATCCAGACCAGCGGTAACTGCATCCGCAACATCACCAGCGACTCCTTGGCGGGCGTGGCATCCGATGAGATCGTGGACCCGAGGCCCTACTGCGAGGTGCTGCGCCAGTGGAGCACGCTGCACCCGGAGTTCGCCTTCCTGCCGCGCAAGTTCAAGATCGCCGTCAGTGGCTCGCGTGAAGACCGAGCCGCACTGGCTTGGCACGACATTGGCCTGGAGCTGCTGCGCGACAGCAGCGGCGCCGTTGGTTTTCGCGTGCTGGTGGGCGGTGGCATGGGCCGTACGCCCATCATCGCCAGCGAAATCAACCCCTTTGTCCCCTGGCAGCAGATCCTCGTGTATCTGG
>CAYSOD010000307.1:0-5292 GCA_964432385.1 uncultured Rubrivivax sp. | reverse complement strand
GAATGGAGGCGGCGCTGACGTGGGGCGCCCCATCAACCACCATATGTTCGTACACCTCGTCGGCGATCAGCAGGATGTTGGTGGGCGCCAGAAGACGCTCCAGCTGCGCCATCTCCTGCCGGGTCCAGACCGTGGCGCTGGGGTTGTGCGGTGAATTCACCACGATGGCGCGCGTGCGCGGCGTGATGGCGGCGGCGATGAGATCGAAGTCCGGCCGGAAGCTTCGCGGGGTCAGGGGCACGCGCACCACCTTGCCGCCTGCCAACTCGATGTTGGGGATGTAGCTGTCGTAGCAGGGCTCCATCACGATCACCTCGTCTCCGGGGTGCACGCTGCACAGCACCGCGGTCAGGATGGCCTGGGTGGCGCCTGCCGTGATCGTGATTTCGGTGCCGGGGTCGTAGCGATGACCGTACAAGGCCTCGATCTTGGCAGCCACGGCCTCGCGCAGCGAGGGCGCACCGGGCATGGGCGGGTACTGGTTGAGGCCGCTTCGCATGGCCTGGGACACCTCGTCCACCAACTCTGGGTCGCAGTCAAAGTCAGGAAACCCCTGGCCGAGGTTGACCGCCTGGTGCTCGGTGGCCAAGGCCGACATGACGGTGAAGATGGTGGTCCCTACCTTGGGCAGTCGGGTCTGGACGGGATGGGTCTGGAAGGTGCTGGTCATGGGTTCAGAGGTCGTGGTCGGTGGCGTCACCCGCCATGAGCCGCCGGATCAGATCCGGCGACAACCGGTCCGACAGCGACGAGGCGAAAGACAAGACAAACTGGCGCAGGTAGACGCCTTTGCGAAACGCGATTCTCGACACATTGGTGCCAAAGAGGTGGCCTGCGGGTATGGCTACCAGACCGTTGTCAGGCGGATCTTCGCGCACAGCCATCTCGGCCACGATGCCAACACCCAGGCCCACCCGGGTGTAGGTCTTGATCACGTCCGAATCCAGGGCCTCCAGGGCCACCGTGGGGCGCAGCCCGGCACGCTCGAAGGCGGCGTCGATACGACTGCGCCCCGTGACCGAGGGGTGGTAAGACACGAGAGGGTGCCGCGCAAGCTCTTCCAGCGTGGGTCGCTCGAAAGCGGCCAGGGGGTGGCCCGCGGGCACGACGATCACATGCTGCCATTCATAACAGGGCAGGGTGAGCAGTTCCTCATGGCGGTCCAAGGCTTCGGTTGCCAGGCCCATGACCGCGGTCTCGTCGATGAGCATGCGCGCCACCTGTTCGGGCGTGCCTTGATGGAGCTCGACCTGCACCTTGGGGTGGCGCTGGCGCAGCAGGGCCACCGGTTGCGGCAGCACGTAGCGGGCCTGGGTGTGGGTGGTGGCGATGGACAGGGTGCCGGCGTCCTGGGCACTGAACTGCTCGCCAATGCGCTTGAGGTTGTGCACCTCGCGCATGATGATCTCCACCGACTTCAACACCAGTTCGCCCGGCTCGGTGATCCGCCGCAGCCGCTTGCCGTGCCGCGCGAAGATGTCCACCCCCAGCTCTTCCTCCAGCTCCAGGATGGCCTTGCTGATCCCGGGCTGGGAGGTGTGCAGCGCTTTGGCGGTTTCAGTGAGGTTGAGGTTTCGCCGCACGGCCTCCTGCACGAAGCGGAACTGGTGCAGGTTCATGAGGCCTCCGAAGCCGCCACTTCGCGGGCCATCGCCTCGACCACCGAATCGGCCTCGCCGATGGTCTGGCGCAGCACCCAGCGGGTGCGGGGGTGGCGCTGTCGAAGATCCTCCATCAGCGCCGGCAGGTCCCGCCGGACATGCCCGCCGGCGCCCAGAAACATCGGCACCACCAGGACGTCGTCCACACCAGCCTGTGCCAGCGCGTCCCCTGCCATGGTCAGCGTGGGACTCATGAATTCCAGGTAGGCCAGGCTCACCAAGGCATCGGGCTGCAGTTGCCGGACGCGTGCGGCCACAGCTTCGAAGGGTCGGCTCCACGAAGGGTCCCGGGCGCCATGTGCAAAGAGGATGATGGCCTGTGTCATGCGTGAGCGGTGGGCGAATGGAGGGTGCTTCAGACGGATGTCGTGAGTGGCCCCGCCTCAACGGTGGCGAACCAGCCACTGGAAGGCAGCCAAGGACAGGCCAAGGTAAACCAGGCTCGGACTGGCCGCCGCCCAGAGCGGGTTCCAGTCCCTTAACACGCCCACATGACCCGCCAGGTTGTTCAGCAATACGAAGCTGATGCCCAGCATCACCCCGCCAAACACTTTCAGGCTCACACCGCCAGCGCGCGCGTGCAGGTAGGCAAAGGGCAGGGCCAGCGCGGTCATGACGATGCAGGCCAGGGGGTACAAGGCGCGCTTCCAGAACTGGATCTCGTAGCGCTGCGCCGCCTGCTCCTGCCGCGACAGGTGCCGGCTGTAGCGCCACAATTCGGGCGTGGACATGGTTTGCAGCGGCAGCACGGCCGCCGCCACCACGTCGGCGGTGAGCGTGCTGCGCCATTCCATCGTGTCCAGTTGCCGCAAGCTCACGGAGGACCCCGGCAAGACGCCAGATGCTGATGGCCCTGGGGTGGGCGCTGCCTCGGGCGCGCTCTGCCAGTCGGCCACCCTGGCCTGCTGAAGCAGCCATCGGCCTTGTGCATCCACCTGCGCTTCTTGGGCTTCGATGCGCCTCAGGAGGCGGTTCTCGCGGTCGAACTCGAAGATCCTCACCCGTAAAAGTCGTCCGTCTACGCCAGCGGCCCCGACATTCACCGCAGCGTGTCGCGCGCCAGGTGCGGTGCCGCTTTGGTCTTTCAGCCAGGCTCCCGTCTGGGCCAGAGGAAGGCCGTTGCCGTCGCGGGCGCTCTTGAGGATGACCACCTGCCGTTCTGACCAGGGCACGGCCCACTCGCCCACGGCAAAGGCGGCGGCGCCGAATACGGCGCCAGGCAGCAGCAGCATCGCCAGCGCGCGTCCGGGCCCCAACCCAGCGGTTCTGAGGATGGTGAACTCCGAGGCTTGTGCCATGCGCGACAGGGCGTAGATCGTGCCGATCAGCACGGCAATCGCTGAGAGCTCGTACAGCCGACCGGGCACCTGCAACGCAGCCGACAACACCGAGACCATCAGCGCCCCTGGGGACCGCGCGTTGGCCGACAGTTCATCCACGAAATCGATGAAGAAGAACAGGGCAAGAAAGGCCAACGCCACGAACAGCACCGAGCCGCCAATGTCCCTGTAAAGCAGCCGCCTGACCGTTCTCACGCGCCGGCTCCCACCGCAGGGGCGCCTGATGGGCGGCTTCGGCGGCCCGGCCAGGTCCAGGTGGCCGCGTGGTCGCGCCACCAGATGAGCGCCAGCGCGCAGGCCAAAGCCGAGCCGTGCAGCCACAGCAAGGACAGCTCCAGCGACACGCGTCGCCCTGCCACCCAGGATTGCGTCAGATTGACCAGGTTGAAATACACGACGAATCCGAGCAAGGCGAAGACCAGATTCCAGTTGCTGGCCCGTCGAGGGTTGACCGCTGACAAGCCGATGCCCAGCAGCAGCAAGTTCACGGCCCCAAGCAAGATGCCCAGCCGCCAGGACAACTCGCCGTCGCCCACGGCGCTGCGCTGACGCAGCAACGCCATGGTCGTCTGCGCCTTGGGCGGCAGCGTCTGCTGAGGGGGGGCCTGGATGTCATCGATCAACACCCGATAAGACTCGAAACGGGCCAGCGCACGCTCTCCCGTCACCTGGTTGACCTCATTGCGTTGGCCACGGTCGAGCACCACAAACCGGTCGGGCCCCTCGGCCACCACCGTGCCGGACAGCGCGGTGGTCACGCTCTCCGTCTCCCGCAGCTTGGACAGGATGAAGACATTGCGCGCCTGCCGGGACTCCACACTGTCGCGGTCGATGAAGAACACCCGTTGCCCGTCCGAAGAACTCTGGAACAGGCCTGGCGCCACGCGGGAAACGTCCGAGCGCCGCTCGAATCTTTCCTTCAATTCGATCGTCTGCAGGTTCACCCAGGGCCAGGCGACCGTGATCAAGACCGCGATCATGGCCAGTGCTGGCGCGGCGGTCCCTAGCACGGGCCGCGCGGTGCGGGCCAGCGACAGCCCGCTGGAGAACCACACGGCCATCTCGCTGTCGCGGTACATCCGGCCCAGGGTCAACACGACGGCCACGTACAGCGACAGGCTCACCATGGTGGGCAGGTGGGCCAGTGCGGCAAAGCCCAGCAGCAGCACCACGTCTTGGGGCGACGCAGTACCCCGTGCGGCCTGACCCAGCGTGCGGATCAGCATCATCGTCAGCACGATGGTCAGCACGACCACCAGGGTGGCGGCGAAGCTGCGTCCGAGCTCTTTTCTGAGCGCTGCTTGGAATAACATCTTCAGTCTTTCATCGCCGAGCTCATTATGGACTTCCGTACCCTGGCCCTTCCCATCTCAGCCTGGTCCAAGACCGAGGCTGACGCCCTGCTGGTCATCCTGGCGGCAGACGCCGATCCGGGCGCTCTGGACAGGCCGCTGGCGACGCTATGGAAGGATCTGTGTGCTGCTGGCGAGATCGAGCTCAAGGCCGGCAAGACGGTGCTGGTGCACCAGCCGGCCAAGGTGCTGGCACCCCGGGTGGTCTTCGTCGTGGCGGCCAACGGTTCGGCCAAGGCGGTGTCCAAGGCCTTCAGTGCGGGCCTGAATCTGCTCAAGAGTGGCGGCGCCAAGACGCTTCACGTCGGGGTCTTGGCGGGCGATGGTCCTGCCCAGGCCCATGCCGAGGCGCTGGCTGTGGCGGTGATGGACGCGGTCTATCTTTACCGGCACACCAAGCCCAGTGCGCCGGCTGCCCCGCTGCTCGGCACCGTGGCACTGCTGTGTTCTGCCTCGTCGCAGACCATGCTGGACGCAGGCTTGGCGCGCGGGGCCGCCATTGGCGAAGGCGTCACGCTGGCCCGCGAATGTGCCAACCGTCCGGGCAACCACTGCACGCCGACCTTCCTGGCCACCGAGGCCCGCCCGTTGGGCAAGGCCTTCGGCCTGAAGGTGCAAGTGCTGGACCGCAAGGACATCGAAAAGCTGGGCATGTGCTCCTTCCTGGCTGTGGCCCAGGGCTCCGCGGAGCCCATGAAGTTCATCGTCATGCAGTGGCAAGGCGCGGCCAAGAAGGTGGCGCCCATCGTGCTGGTGGGCAAGGGCATCACCTTCGACACCGGAGGCATGTGCCTGAAGCCCGCGGCCGAGATGGCTTCCATGATCAGCTTGAGCGCCTCTTCGTTGGCCGGCAGATCGGGCGCGTAGCCACCCTCGTCACCGACGCCCGTCGCCAGCTTCGGGCCTTTGAGGATCTTCTTGAGCGCGTGGAAGATCTCC
>CAYSOD010000306.1:0-5302 GCA_964432385.1 uncultured Rubrivivax sp. | reverse complement strand
GGTGGACCGCCTGTCCATCATGGCCCTGAAGGTCCACGCCATGCGGGCCCAGACCCAGCGGACCGATGCTGAAGAGTCGCACCGAGCCGCCAGCCTGCGGAAGCTCGCACAGTTGCAGCAGCAACGCCAGGATCTGATGGCCTGTCTGGACGAGCTGATCGCCGACGCCCGGGCCGGCAAGGCCTACTTCAAGGTCTACCGCCAGTTCAAGATGTACAACGACGCACGCTTCAACCCAGTGTTGGTGGCCGAGGCGGCCGCGGCAGGCCCCACAGAAAAGCGCTGAGCAGCGTCTTGGGTTGAAGGCCGGAAGGGCCCGTGCCTCACGCCGCCTGGGCTGCCTGGGCCTGTGCCTTGAGCTTCTGCCAGCCGAAAAAGCCGTGCACCTCCTCGCGCAAGGCCAGCGCATCAGCCTCGCCCAAAGCCATGAGCTCGCGCGTGTACTCGGCTTCGAACAGCAGGTAGCTCGCCAACGTGGCGCCCTGAGCCTGCCGGCCCTGCCCCGTGACACCCACGCCGCGCAGCAGCGTGCGCACGGGCAGGGGCAAGCGGGCCTGATGCCGCCCCGCGATGTCGTCCAGCCGCTGCGAAGGAGAGATCACCAAGGCCTGCACGGGTCGCAGCGCCGTGGCCTGCAAGGCCTCCTGCGGCAACAGCGCCAGCGTGCGGTTGATGCGCTCCAGCCGCTCGATGTCCACCGCCAGTGCGTCCAGGAAGATGCTGGACATGGCATGGCCCGCGATCTGTGCCAGGCTCGGGTAACCGCGGTTGGTGACACGTCGGTCAGGGGGCTCCTGCATGCGGCCCGCGCCCACGATCAGCACCCGCGTGGCCCCCAGGTGGATGGCCGGTGAGATGGGCGCCGTCTGCCGCATGGAACCGTCCCCAAACCACTCGGCCCACCCTTCACGCTCCAGCTCCGTGGAAGGGAACACGAAGGGAATGGCCGACGACGCGAGCAGATGCGGTAACCCGATGCGGGCCGGCACGGCCCGACGCTGCGTGCGCGACCAGGGCTGCATGGCCTGGCTGGCCTGGTAGAAGGTGATGTGGTCGCCGCTGGTGTAACTGGAGGCGGTGACGGCCAGAGCCCGCAGATGCCCCCGCGCCAGCAGGCTGTCCAGCCGCTCCAGGGGCACAGCCTGGGCCAGCAGGTCGGCCAGCGGGCCGTTGTCCAGCAAGGACTTCGGGCGCGCCCGGCGCCAGCGCGCCACCAGCCAGCCCACGCTCAGCATGGTCAGCCACTGCGCACCGCTGCGGATCACGCCCAACGAGTCGGCGCGGTAGACCTGCTCGGCGCGGAAGTTCTCCCACACGGCGCACAAATCCTGCACGGCCTGTTCGGTATCGTCAGCCCGACAGGCCAAGGCTGCGGCGTTGATGGCACCGGCCGAGGTGCCGCAGATCACGTCGAAGGGGTTCGTGCCGTCCGAAGCGCCTGCCTCCTGGCGCAGGCGCATCAGCGCCCGCAGCACGCCCACCTGGTAGGCCGCACGTGCGCCGCCGCCACTGAGCACCAAGCCGGTGACCGCGGCCTGGGTCATGCCCGTACGCCGCCCTTCGAGCGCCCGCGATACCGGGTTTCGGCTGGGAAGCCCGCTGTCATCAAGCGACCTCGTAGACCACCTCGGCCTGCGCCCCGTGGGCAATCTGGCGCCACCGGCTCAAGGCCTCGTCGCAAGGCCAGAAACGGCCGTCCTCACCCAGGTCCAGCTCGGCCACGGCGCCGGGGCGCTGCAAGCGCAGACGCACCGTGAGGCCTTGCACCAGTTCACCCTGCTCGGTGTCCAGGCGCCGCGCCGGCCAGGTGCGGATCACCTCAGCCACCGGGGGCTGCCCCCCGTTGAGCGCCACCGCCAGGTGGCGGCCGAACCGGGCCCGCGCCGCCGGCAGGTCCCACACCTGCTGCACGGTGAAGCGCAGGCCGCCGCTGAAGCGGTCCAGCTGCACGCGGCCCTGCGCAATGAGCAGGGCGTCCTCCACCAGCAGCTCGCGCTTCTCGTCCAGCAGTTCCTCGTTGACCACGCTTTCGATGGCCTCGCTGCCATCGTCGAGTTGGAAGATGGCGGCCCGCCCGCGCTGGCCGTTGACCACCCGCAACTCGCCCACGATGCCCGCCAGCAACTGCGGCTCGCGCGAGTCGGCCAGGTCGGCGATCTGCCGGCGCGCAAAGCGGCGCACCTCCTGAGCTGCCTCGTCGAAGAGATGGCCCGACAGGTAGAAGCCCAGCGCCGTCTTCTCCAGCATCAGCTTCTCACGCAGGGTCTGCGCCTGCGCATGCGCCAGCGCCGGCTCCTGGGTGGAAGAGCCATGCGCGTCGGGCTCGTCGCCGAAGTCGAACAGCCCGCCCTGCAGCGCGTTGGCCTCCTGCGTCTCGGCCCAGTCGAAGGCCAGGCTCACGCTGGCCAGGGCGGCGGCGCGGTCAGGATGCACCGCATCAAAGGCACCGGCCTTGATCAGCGCCTCCACCGCCCGCTTGTTCACCTTCTGCCGGTCCACGCGGGCGCAGAAGTCGAACAGGCTGCGGAAAGGCCCGCCGCCTTGGCCAGCGGCGCCCTCGCGCGCGGCCACGATGGCCTCGATGGCGCCGGCCCCCGTGCCCTTGACCGCCCCCAGCCCATACCGCACCAGCTTGTCGCTCACGGGCTCAAAGCGCCACACGCCGCGGTTGATGTCGGGCGGCTCGAAGCTGATGCCGAAGGACTTGGCGTCATTCAGCAGCACCTTCAACTTGTCGGTGTCGTCCATTTCCACCGTCATGTTGGCGGCGTAGAACTCGGCCGTGCAGTGCACCTTGATCCAGGCCGTGTGGTAGGCCAACAGGGAGTAGGCCGCGGCATGGCTCTTGTTGAAGCCGTAGCCTGCGAACTTCTCCATCAGGTCGAAGACCTCGTCGGCCTTGGCGGCATCGATGCCTTGCGCGGCCGCGCCTTCGCGGAAGATGGTGCGCTGCTTGGCCATCTCCTCGGGCTTCTTCTTGCCCATGGCGCGACGAAGCAGGTCGGCCCCACCGAGCGAGTAGCCGCCTAGCACCTGGGCGGCCTGCATCACCTGCTCCTGGTAGACGAAGATGCCGTAGGTTTCCGACAGCACAGGCTCCAGCAGCGGGTGCGGGTAGACGATCTCCTCGCGCCCATGCTTGCGCGCACAGAAGCTCGGGATGTTCTCCATGGGCCCGGGGCGGAACATCGCGTTCAGGGCGATCAGGTCTTCCAGCCGGCTGGGCTTGGCGTCGCGCAGCATGCGCTGCATGCCGCCAGATTCAAACTGGAACACGGCCTCGGTGCGGCCTTCGGAGAACAGCCGGTAGACCTTGGAGTCGTCGAGCGGCAGGGTCTCGAAGGCGAAGTCCTGACGGCTCGGGCGGCGCGCACGGATGAAGTCCTTGGCCAGCTCCAGGATGGTGAGCGTGGCCAGGCCCAGGAAGTCGAACTTCACCAGGCCAATGGACTCCACATCGTCCTTGTCGTACTGGCTGACGGCCGAGTCGCTGCCGGGCTGCTGGTACAGCGGACAGAAATCGGTGATCTTGCCCGGCGCAATCAGCACACCCCCGGCGTGCATGCCCACGTTGCGCACCAGGCCCTCCACGCGGGTGGCCAAGGCCAAGAGTTCGGCCACTTCTTCCTCGGCGGCCTCGCGCTGCTCGAGTTCGGGTGCCTCCTTGCGGGCGTAGATCACGCCACCATCCGGCTCTTCGGGCACCTTGGCCAGCGTGACGGTCTTGCCCGGGGGCGCGGGAATGAGCTTGGCAATCGAGTCCACATGGCCGTAGCCCATGCCCAGCACGCGGCCCACATCACGCAAGGCTGCTTTCGCGGCCATGGTGCCGAAGGTGGCGATCTGGCTCACCGCGTCGCGCCCGTACTTCTGCTTGACGTAGTCGATGACGCGGTCGCGGTTGCCCTGGCAGAAGTCGATGTCGAAGTCGGGCATGGACACCCGCTCGGGGTTCAGGAAGCGCTCGAACAGCAGCTTGTAGCGCAGCGGGTCCAGGTCGGTGATGCCCAAGCTGTAGGCCACCAGCGAGCCGGCACCCGAGCCCCGCCCCGGGCCCACGGGGCAGCCATTGGCGCGCGCCCAGCCAATGAAGTCCCCCACGATGAGGAAGTACCCCGGGAAGCCCATCTTGATGATGACCCCGATCTCGAACTCCAGGCGCTGCAGGTACTCGGGGCGCCTCGCCTCACGCTCAGCGGCGTCCGTAAAGAGCTGAGACAGACGCCAGTCCAGCCCCTGGACCGAGAGATCGCGGAAGTGGTCCTCGATGGGCGTGGGCGTGCCGTCAGCGCGCAGCGGCGTAGGGAAGTCCGGCAGCCGGGGCTGGCCCAGCGTGAGGCGCAGGTTACAGCGCTGCGCGATGTGCAGCGTGTTCTCCAGCGCCGAAGGCACGTCAGCGAACAGCTCGCTCATGTCGGCTTGCGGGCGGAACCACTGCTCGCGCGTGAAGCGCTTGACGCGCCGCGGATTGGCCAGGGTCTCGCCCTCGGCAATGCACACACGGGCCTCGTGCGCCTCGAAGTCCTCGGGCTCCAGGAACTGCACCGGGTGGGTGGCCACCACCGGCAGCCCCAGCTCGGCAGCCAGCGGCACGCTGGCCTGCACCAACGCCTCCTGGCCGGGCAGGCCGGCGCGCTGCAACTCGATGTAGAAACGCCCTGGAAACAGCTGCGCCAGACGCTGCGCCAAGGCGGTGGCGCGGGCTGCGTCACCGGCCAGCAGGGCCTGACCCAGGGCCCCATGCTCAGCGCCCGACAGCGCCAGCAGCCCCGAGGACAACGCCTGCAGCCACTCCCACTTCACCCAGGCCTGGGCCTTCTGCACGTTGGTGGTCCAGGCACGGGCCAGCAACTCACTCAGGTTCAGGTAACCCTGGACGTCCTGCACCAGCACCAGCAGCCGCGTGGCCTGGCGCTCGCCGCCTTCAGGCTGCATCCACAAATCAGCGCCGATGAGCGGCTTGACCCCTTTGTCGCGGCAGGCCTTGTAGTGCTTGACTGCGCCGAACAGGTTGGCCAGGTCGGTGATGGCCAGGGCGGGCTGCCCGTCGCGCCGGGCCACCGCCACCGCATCGTCGATGCGCAAGGTGCCGTCGACGACGGAAAACTCGGTGTGCGTGCGCAGGTGAACGAAGCTCATCGGGGCATTGTAGGAAGGGGTACCACCCCCCCGGAACCACGCCGCTGCGCGACGGTGCCGCGGGGTCGGACGCCTAGAATTCCGGTTCTCATGGATGCCATCCTGAACGCCAGCGCCTACCGCTTCGTGCCCGTGCAGGACACCGCCGGCCTGCAGTCGGCCG
>CAYSOD010000305.1:0-5323 GCA_964432385.1 uncultured Rubrivivax sp. | reverse complement strand
ACGACCAGTCGGTATCTCCACAGACCGGAGGAGCGGTTGAGAACTGACTTGGAGAGGCTGTCGAAAGACACTCCTTGACCCCCGAGTTGACCTACCTAGCTGTCAGGTCCCAGCTCATTGATGTCCATCAGGGAGTCCTGCACAAGGAAACGGGCTTGATCTTCAGTCGCTGCGCATTGCGGCTCAAGACATCATCCAAGGTTGCTATGTGGCTCGCACCCACAGCTTCGGCACACGCGAGGTGAAGGGCGTCGCCGGCACGCAAAGCGCTCGGGGCATCGAGCACCAATTCAGCCTAAATCCGGCAGTTACCTGCGCCTGATCGTGGGCTGAACCAGCACTGGCGCGGGTTTTGGCTGATCTTGGCACACTCACCCGATGGGTGAGGCAAGACGCAGCTCAGGATAGTTGACGCCGGGCACAGCCCCCATGAATCCCAGCGCCCCCACGCTCGCAGCTGGCCTGACATCTGCTGCCATCACAGCCGCGGAGCCCCGGGTAATCGCGCGGGCACATGCTCGTTCGATCTCGCGACGCATCTCCCGAGGTGAGTGCTCGGCTAGCGCCCTGACAGCATGAGGCGCCAGACAAAACCGGGCAATTGCGCTGTCCTGGCGCCGCATGGACTCGAACACCGACCGCACCACGGCCAATGCCTGGTCTTTAGATGGCGCCGCGACTTTGATGATCTCGAACCTGCCGCGCACTGCTGGCGACAGGGCGCGGGCATCGTTGGCGGTGGCGATGAGCAGCAGATGACTGGCGTCGAGCCGTAGCCCAGGAATGCTCTGGTCCTCAAATTCGCGGGCGGTCTAGGGCTCGAGAAGGGTGAGCAGTGCGGGCTCGATGGGGAACCTGCCGTCTCCAACGACCTTGTCGATCCAAATCCGAGTTGCCACGCCCTTTCCCTTAACTAAGACTAGGTCATGGCAGGTGTGCGATCGGTTCGCACTAGAGCCAACACCGATTTATGGCCGGGAACGCGGCTCACTCCAGGAAGCCGCGTCGACACATTGGAGACATAGAACATGGGCAAGGACCGTAGGGTTGCGCGACGGCTCTTAGGCCACCGCCGCCAGGCATGGAGCGCTTGCTGCGCGCGCACCGACCTCACACATGGGTCGATGGCCCCCAAGAATGTTGCGAGGCAAGCGTTCGCCTTGTTGTCTGCCCCGCTGGTGGCCGTCTGCGTGCCAAGCGCGGCCACGGCCCAGACGGCCCCTACAGCCCAGGTCGATGCGGGCACCGCCATCGTCATCACGGCTAACCGCCGCACCCAGATGGTCGATACCGTTCCGATGGCCGTCACGGCGCTGTCGGCTGATGCGATGGACGCCGCTGCGGTTCGCGATACGCAGGACCTAACGCGACTGGCTCCCGGTTTGGTCATCACGGTGGGTGGGGCCGAGGCCACCTCGTCGACCATTCGCCTGCGCGGCGTGGGCACGAGCGGCAGCAACCTGGGTCTCGAGGGATCCGTAGGCGTGTTCGTGGACGGCGTCTACCTGTCCCGTCAGGGGATCGCCTTGTCCGAACTGCACGATATCTCGCAGGTCGAGGTGCTGCGAGGTCCGCAGGGCACCCTGTTCGGCAAGAACGTGTCGGCTGGCGCCCTCTTGATTCAGACGCGACAGCCCGGGTTCGCGCGAGAGGCACAGGCTTCCTTCTCGGTCGGAGAGAGGAATGCGCTGCGAGTGGCCGCAACCTACGGGGGCAGTCTGGTCGACGACAAGGTTGCCTTCCGGATCTCCGGCGTCGTCAACAAGCGCGACGGGTACCTGAACGATGTCGGTACTGGGGAGAAGTACAACGACCGTGACCGTGTCAGCCTGAGGGGACAGCTTCGTGTCGAGGCCTCCCCGAACATCTCGTTGCGGCTGATCGCAGATTACGCAGAGAAGAACGAGCACTGCTGCGCAGCCACGACCATCGTCAACGGCTCGCGGACGCCTATCATCACGAGCCTGGGTGGATTCGTCCCCACCAACCCGTATGGACTGGACGTGGGCGCCAACGGCGGCTACACGGCCAACACGAAGGAATCCGGCATCTCCGCACAGTCTCTGGTCAATCTCGGCTCGGCGGCCTGGAAGACGATCCTGTCCTATCGGGACTACAAGTCGCTGCGCGCGGGCGATGCCGCGGACTACATCAACCTGGACCTGCTGAAGCTTCCCGGCGAGAACACCCGGGAGCGCTTCATCACGGCCGAGACGACCCTGCGTGGTGAAACAGGAAGGCTCGACTGGCTGGTCGGGGCCTACTACTTCCAGCAGAAGACCGATCAGGCGTCCTCGCTCGTGTACGGCGCCGACCTGGCCCGGTTCTTCCAGCGCGTGTTCCCGGCACAGGCAACCCTGCTCGCGCCCCTTTACCCCGTTGGGGGCGGCGACACCGCGCGCAACTTCTTCCAGTCGTCCAGCGGCACCTCGCTGTTCACCCACAACATCATCTCCGTCGCACAGGGCTGGAAGGCCACCCTCGGCGCACGAGCGCTGTCGGAATCCAAGGACGGTGGCGGACGCTTCACCTTCAACAGCCCTTCGTGCAGGACAGGAGTGCCCGCCGGCGCGCAGTCGCTTTGCCCGGTTCCCAACTTCGACAGCACCTTCAAGGACAGTGCCACCGTGAGCACAGCCGCGCTGTCCTACGAGCCCGGACGAAACGCCATCGTCTACGCAAGCACCTCACGCGGGTACAAGGCCGGCGGCATCAACCTCGATCGGTCCGCTGGCCTGGGCGGTGGTGCGGGGGCTACGTTCCAGCCGGAAATCGTCGACAGTCAGGAGGTGGGCGCCAAGGCCAGTTTCATGAAGGGAACGGCCCGCCTGAGCGTCACGTACTTCACGGCCAATATCCAGAACTTCCAGCAAAACGCATTCAACGGTACGTCCTTCGTCATCTCCAATGCAGCGGAGGTGAACAGCAAGGGGGTGGAGGTAGAGGCGGGTTGGCGCCCGCTCCAGTGGCTCAGCCTGAGCTCGAGCCTGCTTTCGAACACTGCCGTCTACGGGCCCGCCACGGCCGACGCCAACCTGCGCGGCCGGCAGATCGTGAATGCACCCAGGCGCGTGTGGCAAAACCAGGTCGAGGTGGAGCGTCCCTGGGCGCAGGCTGGTGTGCGCGTGTTCTTCAACCTCAACTCGCGGCAGCAATCGGACGTCAACACCAGCACGTCGCTGGTGGCCGAGGCCGAGCAGAAGGGGTATACGCTCGTGGGTGCCAGGCTCGGCTTGCGGGCACCGCGTGGCGCCTGGGAGGTGTCGGCGTTCGGCCAGAACCTGACGAATGTGTACTACCGCACCATCGTCTTCACGGGCACCGCGCAGCCAGGGACATACCAGGCCTACATCGGCGAGCCTCGCACGGTGGGCGTGGAAGCAAAGATGCGCTTCTAGCGACCGTGAAGGGTCGCACCCCGCCCGCGAACAGCCCACCTGACATGCCCCAGTCTCGATCCCGCCGCCGGTTCGTCCATGCAGCCTGTGCGAGCCTGCTGCCGATACCCTGGCGGTCCTCTGCCCAGGCGGCATTCCCGAACAAGCCGCTCCGCATCATCGTTCCCTTGCCGCCCGGCGGCGCAGCGGACCAGTCCGTCCGGATCCTGGGCGAGTACATGCGGCCGCACCTAGGCCAGAGCGTGGTCGTGGACAACAGACCGGGAGGGCTGTTCACGATAGGCCTGCAAGGTGCTCTGTCAGCGCCAGCGGATGGCTACACGCTCATCCACCTGAACGTGACCATGTGCGCGGTGCAAGCGTCCACGCGCAAGTTCGACCTGCTACGGCAGTTTGCTCCACTGGGCCTGATGGGAGCGTCCGATGTGGTGCTTGCAGTCTCAAGCCAGGCACCCTTTCGCACCCTGCCGGAGTTGGTGGCCTGGAACAAGGCCAACCCGGGAAAGCTCAACTACGGCTCTCTGGGCCCCGGATCCATGGATCACCTGATGATGGTGAGCATTCTCGGCAAAGAAGCGGCCGCCGCCAGCAACATTCCATTCAAGGGCGGGCCCGAGGCTGCCCTGGCACTGGCGCGCGGCGAGATCGATGCCATGACCATGGCCGTCTCCGTGCTCGTCCAGGCGCCTGGAAAGTTTCGCGCAATCGGGGTGCTCTCGGACCAGCGGTCTGCTTCCCTGCCGGACCTTCCCACTGCCCGGGAGCAGGGCGTGGACGTGCCCGCGGTCCAGTACTGGGGCGGCCTGGCGGCGCCGGCTGGCACGCCGCGCGACGTGCTGGTCACGCTCGAAGGCGCCCTGGCCGCGGCCACGCGCACACCAGGGTTGCAGCAGCGGGTGTCGCCGTTGGGCCTGTCACCGCGATTTGCCGGTGCAGAGGAGTTTGGCAGGCTCATCGAGCAGGACCTCAAGTGGCTGGGTGAGGCCGTTCGCCGCGCCAATCTCAAGGTGGGTTGACTGCGGCAGGCAGGCTGGCGGCCCGCTCGGCTGTCAGTCCACCCGCCGGACAGGCGGCAGCACGTTCCAGTCACTCAGCAGTGGGGGCCTGGGCAGGTAGGCACGCAACACCAGCTGGAAGCGGGCGTGCTCCGGGCCCGGCGTGGGCAGCCAGTTGGCCCGGTCCCGTGAACCCTCCGGCGCATGGCGCTGCATCACGATCTCGAACGACCCATCCGCCTCGCGAGCGAGGCCTTCGGTGCGAGAGCCCATGGCGTAGCGGCGCAGCGGGTTGTCGGTGAAGAAGAGCTTGCCATCGCGCTCGACTTGATACATCGATACCGACCAGAACGCATCGACAGGCAACCCTCCAGCCGGAAACCGAATCCGGTACGACGCGGCGGCGTCCAGTGGCAGGCCCCCCGCATCCGTGCGGGCCGTGAAGTAGACCGCCTCGCGGGCCGGCAGGGCGCCCAGCCCTTCGCGGGCAACCTGCGCGCGCAGTCGATAGTCGGCTCCGAAATCGCCCACGGCGGGGTCGGGAAGCTTCCATCCGCCGGATGAGCGGCCCTCGGCCGGGGCGGGACGTGCCAGCAGGGCGTGGAGGTCCGCTAGCCGTCGGCTCCATTCGAGCGTGACGCCTTCGGCCGCGGGCTCCTGGGGGACACCGATGCCAAACGGCTTCCAGCGCGCCACCAGGCTCTGCTCCGGCTCGGGCACGCCATTTCGCACCAGCATGTTGTTGACCACCGCCAGGTACTCGGCGCCCGCGCGCGAGCCCGCGTCTCTGCGCACAGGCGCCGTTGCGCCTGACAGGGGCCGGTTGGTCTCCCATGCGCTCAGGACCATGGCGTCCTGCAGCGCGTGGAGGTCCTTCAGTTCGGCCTCTGACCGAACCTCGATGCGTACCAGCATCCAAGCATCTCGACC
>CAYSOD010000304.1:0-5334 GCA_964432385.1 uncultured Rubrivivax sp. | reverse complement strand
CGCCTGCAGCGGCTGCCGCTGCTGGGCCGCTGGATGCCGGGCAGCGGCCCCCTGCAGGCCGGCATCCGCACGGCGGTCGAGGACACGGCCCAGCCGCTGGGGCTGGCGCCGCTGCTGGAGCGCCGGCCCGCCCAACTGTCCGGCGGCCAACGCCAGCGCGTCGCGCTGGGCCGGGCGATGGTGCGGCAGCCGCAGGTCTTTCTGATGGACGAGCCGCTGTCGAACCTGGACGCCAAGCTGCGCGTCGACACCCGCGCCGAGATCGCCCAGCTGCATCGCCGCCTGGGTGCCACCTTCGTCTACGTCACCCACGACCAGGTGGAAGCGATGACGATGTCCGACCGCGTGGCGCTGATGATCGACGGTCGGGTCCTGCAGCTGGACACGCCCCAGCAGATCTACGACGACCCGACCGATCTGCGCGTGGCCGAGTTCATCGGCACGCCCAAGATCAACGTGCTGACGGCCACGCGCCATGAAGGCGCGCTGCGCGTGGGCGGCGCCCGCTGGCCGCTGTACGTGATGCCCGCAGCGGGCGAGCACCTGCTCGTGGCGGTGCGGTCCGAGTGGTGGTCGCTTCAGGATGCCGGCCAGACCCACGGTGACGGCAATGGCCGAGTGGACGGCACGCTGGTGCACCAGGAACTGCTGGGCGCCGAAACCCTGCTGCACGTGGCGGTGCCCGGGCAGCCGGGCCCCGTCATCGCCCGGGTCGATCCGCGTCGTGCGCGCGGCCTGGCCATCGGCCAGCCCCTGGGCTTGTCGACCGCCCGCGTTCTGGTGTTCGATGCGCACGGCCGCCGGGTGCGCGACATCGCCTGGCTGGGCGAGCGCCAGCTTGAGGTGGTCAATGGCTGACGCGCTGGCCCTGGCCCGCGTCCGGCGTCCAGCGGCCCGCGCCCTGCCCGGCGCCGTGGCCGAAGCGCTGGCCGGCTGGACCCTGGCCGGCCCCGCCATCGTGCTGATGTGGCTGATGCTGCTGGGCCCGGCGGTGGCCGTCATCCTGCTGTCGCTGACCGACTGGACCTTCGGCGCGCCCACGATCGCCTGGGTCGGCCTGGCCAACTACCAAGAGCTGTGGCGCGACCGCGTGTTCTGGCAGAGCCTGCGCAACACGCTGGCCTATGTGGCCTTCACGGTGCCGCTGTCGGTCTTTCTGGGCCTGGGCGTGGCCTTGCTGATCGAGGCCGGCACGCACGGCCGCGGGCTGTACCGGGCTCTGTTCTTCCTGCCGGTGATGTCCACGCTGCTGGCCATGGCGCTGGTGTTCCAGTTCGCCTTCCACCCGACGGTCGGCCTGGTCAACAAGGCCTTGGCCCTGCTGGGCCTGCCCACCACCGACTGGCTGAAGAACCCCGACACGGCTCTGTACGCGCTGGGGGTGATCGGCATCTGGCAGGCCGTGGGCCTGAACATGGTGCTGTTCCTGGCCGGCCTGAAGGCCATCCCGCGCGAGCTGTACGAGGCCGCGGCGATCGACGGTGCCGACAGCGCCTGGGAACGCTTCCGACGCGTCACCTGGCCGATGCTGGGGCCGGCACTGGTGTTCGTGGTGACGATCACCGCGATCCGCTCGTTCCAGGTCTTCGACACAGTGGCCGTGCTCACCGACGGCGGGCCCAACAAGGCCACCTCGGTGCTGCTGTACCAGATGTACCAGGAAGGATTCTCGTTCCTGCGCTCGGCCTATGCGGCAGCGCTGACCTGCGTGTTCCTGGCCTTCGTGCTGTTGCTGACCTGGGCGCAGACGCAGCTGCTGGACCGTCGTGCGCACTACGGATGAGGCCCGAATGAGTTGCCGATCGATCGCCTTTCGCATCACGCGGCACCTGCTGCTGTCCGCAGGTGCGCTGCTGATGGTGGCGCCTTTCATCCTGATGATCTCGATCAGCCTGAAGCCGTCGCACGAGATCTTCGCGCCCGAGTTCCGGCTGCTGCCCGAGCAGTGGCATGCCGTGGAGAACTACACCGCCGCCTTTGCCAAGCAGCCGCTGGGCCGCTTTCTGCTGAATGGGGCGCTGGTCACCGCCTGCATCTTCGCGGCGCAGGCGCTCTTCGCCCTGCCCTGCGCCTACGCGCTGGCCAAGCTGCGCTGGCGCGGGCGCGAGATGACCTTCCTGTTCGTGCTGCTGGCGCTGCTGGTGCCGCCGCAGGTGCCGGCCATCCCGCTGTACATCGGCCTGTGGCATCTGAAGCTGCTGGACAGCTATGCGGCGCTGATCCTGCCGTCCACCATCTCGGTGTTCGGCATCTTCCTGATGCGGCAGTTCTTCCGCACCGTGCCCGACGACCTGCTGCACGCCGCGCGCCTGGACGGCATGAGCGAGTTCGGCATCGTCTGGCGCGTGATGCTGCCCACCGCGATGCCCGCGCTGGTGGCCTTCGGGCTGCTGAGCCTGGTGTGGAACTGGAACGACTTCTTCTGGCCGCTGCTGGTGATCCAGACCGAGTCACTGGCCACGCCGCCGCTGGGCGTGGTGTTCTTCAACAACGCCGAGGCGGGCACGAACTACGGCCCGTTGATGGCCGCCGCCACCGTGATCACCGCGCCGCTGGTGATCGCCTTCCTGTTCGCCCAACGCTGGTTCATCGACGGCGTCACGATGACCGCCATCAAGTAGTTTCACTTCAGGAGTTAGCCATGTCCTTGATCACCCGCCGCCGCTTTGCCCTGCAGGCCGCCGCCGCGTCCACCACCCTGGCCCTGCCCGCCCTGGTGCGCGGCCAGACCGCCCCGGTGGAATTGAGCGTCGCCTTCTCGATCCCGGTCCTGTTCAAGGACCTGATGGACAACGTGGCCAAGGCCTACATGGCCCAGCACCCGAACGTGAAGGTCACGCTGCGCGCGCCCGAGGAAGGCTACGAGCAGATCATGCAGCGCAACCTGCGCGACGCCATCACCAACACCCTGCCCGACGTGGCCTTCCACGGACTGAACCGCCAGCGCACGCTGCTCGAGCGCAACATCCCGGTCAATCTCAAGCCCTTCATGGACGCCGACCCGCAGACGCGCGAGCTGGGGTTCAGCCCGTCGCTGCTGTCGCTGGGCCAGGTGGGTGGGCTGCAGACCGGCATCGGCTTCGCGCTGTCCACGCCCATCCTCTACTACAACACCCAGCTGGTGAAGGAGGCTGGCGGCAACCCCGACAAGCTGCCGACCAGCTGGGACGAGGTGGTCAAGCTGGCGGCCGCCATCCACGACCCGGCCAAGAACCGCACGGGCCTGTTCTTCGACTGGACCATCACCGGCAACTGGTCCTGGCAGGGCCTGGTGTTCAGCCACGGCGGCAGCATGCTCAACGCCGACGAGAGCAAGGTGTCCTTTAATGAGGCGCCCGGACAGCAGGCGATTCGCGTGCTTCGCCGTATGGTCGACGAGGGGCGCATGCCCGACATTCGTCCGGACACCATGTACCAAGACTTTTTTGCGGGGCGCATGGGCATCTCGATGACGAGCACCGCACAGCTTGGGCGGTACAACCGCGAGATCGGCGGCCGCTTCGCGCTGCAATGCGCGCGCTACCCGCTGTCTGGCCCCAACGGCCGTCTGCCGGCCGGCGGCAACGTGGCGATGATGTTCACCAAGGACGGCGCCAAGCAGAAGGCCGCCTGGGATTTCATCAAGTTCGCCTGCGGCCCGGTGGGCGCGACGATGATGGTCAAGGCCACCGGCTACATGCCGGCCACCACTCTGCCCGCCCAGCGCAAGGACCTGCTGGCCGACTTCTACGCCGCCAACCCCAACCACCTGATCAGCATCCGCCAGCAGGACGTGATCACCGGTTGGTACGCCTTCCCGGGCCAGAACGCGTTGCGCATCACCGACGTCATCAACGACCACCTGCAGACCGTAGTGGCGAAGAAGGAAACGGCCGACGCCGTGCTGTCGAAGATGGCCGCCGACGTGCAAGGCCTGATCCCCAACCGAAAGGCCGGCTGAGATGCTGAAGTTCATCCACCTCACCGACACTCACCTGGTCGCGCCGGGCCAGGCCCTGTACGGCAGCGACCCCGCCTGGCGGCTGCGCCAGGCCATCGCCAGCATCAACCACGAGCAGCCCGATGCAGCCTTCGTCGTCATCACCGGCGACCTGGCGCACTGGGGCGAGCCGGCGGCCTATGCAGCGCTGCGCGAAGAGCTGCGCGCGCTGCGCCTGCCGCTGCACCTGCTGATCGGCAACCACGACGACCGCGCTGCGTTCCGGCAGGCCTTCGACGCGACGCCCACCGACCCCGGCGGCTTCGTGCAGTACGCGTTCAGCGCCGGCGGCATCCGCCACGTGATGCTGGACAGCAACGAGCCCGGCGTGTCGTGGGGCGTGTTCTGCGAACGGCGCGCTCAGTGGCTGCACGACGAGCTGGCGCGCGCCGCCGAGCCGGTGCACCTGTTCATCCACCATCCGCCCTGCGCCGTGGGCATCGCCGCGATGGACCGCATCTCGCTGCGCGACACGGGCCCATTGCGCGCAGCGCTGGCCCCGAATCGCGCCAAGCTGCGGCACCTGTTCTTCGGCCACCTGCACCGGCCGATCGCCGGCAGCTGGTGGGGCGTGCCGCTGTCGACCGTGCGCGCCACCAACCACCAGGTGGCCCTGCACCTGGGTGACAGCGACAAGGTACCCGGCAGCTTCGAACCGCCGCAGTACGCCGTGGTACTGGCCGACGGCGAGCAAACCATCGTGCACCTTCACGACTTCGGCGACCGCTCGCCGCGCTTCGACTTGTGACCGGCTCGCAGCTGTTCTGGACGAGGCCGGTGCGGGTGTTCGATCTGGACGGCACCCTCGTCGACACCCTGCCCGACCTGGCGCGGGCGCTGAACGCCGCCTTGTCGGACCTGGGCCTGCCCCCGGTGCCCGCAGCACTGGTGCGACAGTCGCTGCACGACGGCATCGAAGGCAGCGTGGACGCGGCGTTGCAGGCCTTGCGGGCACCTGCCGCGCTGCGCGAACTGCTGCTGGCCCGCTACCAGGTGCACTACGACGACACCCCGGCCCAGCTGAGCCGCCCTTACCCGGGCGTGCACGAGGTGCTGCAGCGCCTGCTGGCGCGCGGCGAGCGGCTGGCGGTGTGCACGAACAAGCAGCAGGTGCTGGCGAAACGCGTGCTGGGCAGCTTGGGGCTGGCCCCGTTCTTCAGCGTCGTCGTCGGCGCCGACACCTGTGACCACCGCAAGCCGCACCCGGCCCCGCTGCTGCATGCCATCGGTGCCCTGGGCGCCAGCCGGTCTCAGTCGCTGCTGGTCGGCGACAGTGCGGTCGACCTCGCCTGTGCCGACGCCGCCGGCGTGGACTGCCTGGTCTTCCGCGGCGGCTACGGCGACGTCGCGTCGGA